>JAPLOK010000446.1 GCA_026400775.1 Alphaproteobacteria bacterium
ACATCCCAACCTGCTAAGGATGGCGCCACCTTGCCCGGGCGGGCAGGTTGGCGTCGGGCGCCGGCCCGACTCTTGATGCGGGCTTGCCTTAGCAGAGCCTGCGCGCGGATCGCAAGCCGTCGCTTCATTCGCCTCGCATTTCGATTCGCCGGGCTGGCTTGCGCGCAACGCAACCCCGCGCCACATCCGCGCCATGCAGGATGCAACAGCCCTCGCCCGCCGCAACCGCCGCACCATGTTCGCGGCAATGGGGTTCGTGGGCTTCATGGTCAGCGTCTCCTTCGCCGCGGTGCCGCTGTATGACCTGTTCTGCCGCGTCACCGGCTTCGGCGGCACGCCCATGGTGACAGGGCGCAGCGCACCGGGCGCGGTGGGCGAACCGATCACTATTCGTTTCGTCGCCGGCACGCATCCGAACCTGCCCTGGCGCTTCGCCCCGGCGCAGCCATCGATGCAATTGCGCCTGGGCGAGGAGGGCGTAGCCTTCTACACCGCGCGCAACGAGAGCTCCGCGCCGGTCACCGGCATTTCCAGCTACAATGTCTCGCCCGACATCGCCGGCCGCTTCTTCCAGAAGACCGCCTGCTTCTGCTTCCAGGAACAGACGCTGGAGCCCGGCCAGTCCGTGGACATGCCGCTATCCTTCTGGGTGGACCCCGCCATCCTGCAGGACGCACAGGCGCGTGGCATACGCACCATCACCGTCTCCTACACGTTTTTCCGCAGCCTGGAGGACGCCGAACGCGCTGGCGCCCTGGCCAATGCCGGCCCGCATGTTGGTAATGCCCGCCGCCCTTGATCTGCGCGGCGGATCGGAGGACAAGGGCGGTCAGGAAGGCACTCCGAATTCAGCAGGACCACTCATGGCCACACCAGCGCATGGCGCCGAAGGCGCCCCCCAATACAAGCACCCGTACCATTTGGTGGACCCCTCGCCCTGGCCTCTGGTCGGCGCATTCGCCGCTGGCGCGCTGGTGCTGGGCATTGTCTTCAAGGCGCATTACGGCATCACCTGGCTGCTGATCCTGGGCTTGGTGGGCGTGCTGGCCACCATGGCGCTGTGGTGGCGCGATGTGGTGAAGGAAAGTCAGTCGGGGCTGTATCACACACCCGTCGTGCGGCTGGGCCTGCGCTACGGCATGATGCTGTTCATCGCGTCGGAAGTGATGTTCTTCGTGGCCTTCTTCTGGGCCTATTTCCACTTCGCGCTGTACCCGGAACATGTGCTTGGTGCCGCCACCGCGATCTGGCCGCCGGCTGGCATCAAGACCTTCGACCAGCTGCATCTGCCGCTCTTGAACACGCTGATCCTGCTGCTTTCGGGCTGCACCGTGACCTGGGCGCACCACGCGATCATCCACGGCGACAACAAGACGGCCGTGAAGGGCCTGGCGCTTACGGTGCTGCTCGGCCTGCTGTTCACCGGCGTACAGGCCTATGAGTACGCGACCGCGCCGTTCAACTTCGTCAATGGCGGGATCTATCCTTCCACCTTCTTCCTGGCGACCGGCTTCCATGGCTTCCACGTGATCGTGGGCACCATCTTCCTGGCCGTGTGTCTCGTGCGCGCCATGCGCGGGCACTTCACGCCGGAAAAGCATTTCGGCTTCGAGGCCGCCGCCTGGTACTGGCATTTCGTGGATGTGGTGTGGCTATTCCTCTTTGTCTCAATTTATGTGCTCGGGGTTGGTGAGATTTATCATCACTGATCCGGCGGTGCGCCGGGCGGCAGTCGCGCCGCCCGCGCGCGATGTTGGAGGCATGACGTGACTTCGCGTGCCGCGCTGCATTGGCGGCGTCTGATCCTGCCCAGTTTCTTTGCGCTGCCCCTGCTGGCTGTCTTGCTGGGCTTGGGCAGTTGGCAGTTGCAGCGCCTGTCCTGGAAGACGGCACTGCTGGCCGACCTGGCTGCCGCGCAGGCTGCTCCACCAACACTCGCCATCTCTCCCGCATCCTATGCGCACATAACGGCGAGTGGCCGCTTCCGCCATGAGCTGGAAGTGCTGCTGGGCGCTGAGGTGCGTGGAACGGTGCTGGGTGCGCGGCTGGTCACACCGCTAGAGCGCGACGGCGCCCCGCCCCTGCTGGTCGAGCGCGGCTGGGTCCCTCAGGACAAGGCAGGTGTGGCGCGCCCCGAAGGCCCCGTCATCGTCACCGGCTATGCGCGCCCCAGCGAAACCGCTGGCACACTCGCCGCGCGCGATTCACCCGCGCAGCGGCAGTTCTTCACCTTCGATGTGGCGGCAATCGGCGCCGCGCTCGGCATCACGCCCGCGCCCTTTGGCCTGACCGTGGTGGGCGCCGGGCCGGCGCGTTCTGAGGGCGGATTCGGCGCTTCGCCAGCACCGCATCGGGGCGCTTTGCCTGACCCCGCGCGTGGCTTCCCCGCACCGCGCAATCCGCATCTGGGCTATGCTATCACTTGGTTCGGGCTGGCGATCGCCTGGGTGGTGATTTTCTCGCTCTGGGGGTGGCGGCGGGTGCGCGCATAGCGGCTATACCGCTGGCATGAACCCTGCCTATGACATGCTGAAAACTCGCTTCGCGCGCATCGCCACCTTGGGCGAGGCCTCGGCCATGCTCGGCTGGGATGCGAGCGCGATGATGCCCGCCGGCGGCGGGGCCGCGCGCGGCGAACAACTGGCCACCCTGGCCGGCCTGATGCATGACATGCTGATCGCGCCCGAGACCGGCGCCGCACTTTCCGCGGCCGAGGCTGACGGCGATTGGGGCAGCGCCAACCTGGCACTGATGCGCCGCGCCCATATCCGCGCGACCGCGCTGCCGACGGCGCTGGTGGAGGAGGCGACCATCGCCTGCTCCGCTTGTGAGAAAACCTGGCGTGAGGCCCGCCGCGCCAGCGATTTCGCAGCCGTCCGCCCGGCGCTGGAAAACGTCGTGCGGCTGACGCGCGAACAGGCCGCGCGGCTGTCCGACGCGCTGGCGCTGTCGCCCTATGATGCGCTGATGGATGGCTACCAGCGCGGCATCACCGCCGCCGATGTCACGCCCATCTTCGCGCAGTACGAGGTCTTCCTGCGCGAAGCCCTGCCGCGCGTCGAGGCGCGTCAGGCCGCCGCACCCGCCCGCATTCCGCTGGCCGGCCCATTCCCGGTCGAGACCCAGCGTCGCGTGGCGCAGGCGATGTCGTCGCGTATGGGCCTGGAATTCACCCATGCGCGGCTCGATGAATCGACGCACCCCTTCTGCGGCGGCACGCCCACGGATGTGCGCATCACCACGCGTTACCGCGAGGATGATGTGGCGCAGGCGCTGTTGGGTGTGCTGCACGAGACAGGCCATGCGCTCTACGAACGCGGCTTGCCGGCAGCCTGGCGCCGCCAGCCGGTTGGCGAGGCCGCCGGCATGGGCGCGCATGAATCGCAATCGCTGATCGTGGAAATGCAGGCCTGCCGCGGCGACGCCTTCCTGGGCTTCCTCGGGCGCGAACTGCACGCTGCCTATGGCGGCGATGCGGCGCCGTATTCGCGCGAAAACCTGGCCCGTCTCTGGCGCCATGTGGAGCGTGGATTCATCCGCGTGGATGCGGATGAAATCACCTATCCCGCGCATGTCATGCTGCGCTTCCGGCTGGAACAGGCGCTGATCGCGGGCGACATTCAGGTGGCCGATCTGCCGGCGGCCTGGAACCAGGGGCTGCACGCGCTGCTGGGCATCACGCCGCCCGATGATGAGCGCGGCGTGCTGCAGGACATCCATTGGTATGATGGCGCCTTCGGCTATTTCCCATCCTACACGCTGGGCGCGATGGCGGCAGCGCAACTGATGCGCGCCGCACGCACCGCCGTGCCCGGGCTGGATGACGCGCTGGGGCAAGGCGATGCCTCGCCCTTGCTGGGCTGGCTGCGTGCAAATGTGCATGCGCACGGCTCGCGCCTGGGCTTCCAGGATTTGCTGCGCGCCGCCACCGGCAAGCCCCTGGACCCGAGCGATTTCCAGGCGCATCTGACCGCCCGTTATCTGGACTGAGACCATGCGCTACATCTCCACCCGCGGCGGCGCCGCACCGCGTGATTTCGAAGGCGTGCTGCTGGCGGGCCTGGCCGAGGATGGCGGGCTGTTCATGCCCGAGACCTGGCCGCAATTCACGCCGGCCGAATGGCGCGCCATGCGCTCACTGCCCTATGCGGACCTGGCCGCGCGCATCATCGCGCGTTTCACGGGCGATGCCGTGACCGAAGCCGAACTGCGGACCATGTGCCACGATGCCTATGGGCGCTTCGCGCATGCCGCCGTGGTGCCGCTGGTGCAACTGGACCATCGCGCCTTCTCGCTCGAGTTGTTCCATGGCCCGACGCTGGCCTTCAAGGATCTGGCGCTGCAATTGCTGGGCCGGCTGTTCGACCATGTCCTGGCCCGCAGCGGGCAGCGCATCACCATCGTGGGTGCCACCAGTGGCGACACCGGCAGTGCCGCGATCGAGGCCTGCCGCGACCGCGCGGCGGTGGATATCATCATCCTGCACCCCGAGGGCCGCACCAGCGAAGTGCAGCGCCGCCAGATGACGACGGTGCTGTCCCCCAATGTGGCGAACATCGCGATGCAAGGCAGCTTCGATGACTGCCAGGATGCGGTGAAGGCGATGTTCAACGACGCGCCGTTCCGCCACGAGATGAAGCTGGCCGCGGTCAATTCCATCAACTGGGCACGGATTGCGGCGCAGATTCCCTACTACGCCGCGGCCGCGTTGGCCTTGGGCGCGCCGGACCGGCCAGTCGCCGTCTCAGTGCCGTCGGGCAATTTCGGCAATGTGCTGGCGGCCTATGGCGCGATGCGCATGGGGCTGCCGATCGAGCGCTTCATCGTGGGCGCCAACCGCAATGACATCCTGGCGCGCTGGCTGGATGCGAATGACATGACGATGCGCGCGGTGGAGCCGTCGCTCTCGCCATCCATGGACATCCAGGTCAGTTCCAATTTCGAGCGGCTGTTGTTCGAATTGCTGGGCCGCGACGCGGTCGCGACGGCCGAGCAGATGCAGCGCTTCCGTACCGAAGGGCGCATGCCGATCCCCGATGCCGCGTGGCGCGCGGCGACGACGCGCTTCCGTGGGTTTCGTCTGGATGATGCCGGCACGATCGCGGAAATGCGCCGCGTGCGCGCCGAGGCCGGCTACATCGCCGACCCGCACACCGCCATCGGCATAGCCGGCGCGCGCGCGCATGCGCCGGAAGATGCGGGCATGCCCGTCATCATCGCCGCGACCGCGCACCCGGCGAAATTCCCCGATGCGGTGCGCGAGGCGCTGGGCGAGGCACCCGCGCTGCCGCCGCATCTGGCCGATCTGTACGAACGCCCCGAGCGCTTCACGGTGCTGCCGAATGATGTGGGGCAGGTGCAGGGCCTGGTGCGTGCGCATGCGCGCCGGAATGCCGCATGATCGCGATCTGCGCACATCGCGGCGGTGCGCTGCTCTGGCCGGAGAACAGCCTGCGCGCCTTCCGCGAAGCCGCTTCCCTGGCCATCGAGGAACTGGAATGCGACGTGCACTTGTCCGCGGATGGCGTGGCGATGGTGCATCATGATGCGACGCTGGACCGCATGACGGACGCGACCGGACCGCTTTCCGCGCTGAACGCGGACGCACTCTCGAACATCCGCATCAAGGGCACTGATGAAGGCATCCCCCGCCTGTCCGCCCTGTTGGAACTGGTCGCGCAATCCGGCAAATTGCTGCGCCTGGAGATCAAGGAAAACCACGACAAGCGCTTCGACCCGCGCCTGCTGGGCGCCGTGATGGACGACCTCTCGCGCCTCCCCGCCCGTGTGCGCCTGATGTCCTTCATGCCAGCGGCACTTTTGGAATCGCGCTTCCCGGACAAGGATTTCCTGATCGGCCCCGCCTTCCTCGGCTGGCATTCGGGTTGGACGCTGAACGCACTCGTCGCCATGCTGGGCTGCAACGGTGTGGGCTTCGGCTATGACGCGAAGAACCTGCCCCGCCTGCTGGAAGCGAGCCGCGGCACCACCAATATCTGGCGCGCCGATGACAAAGCGACCTTGCGCGCGGCCTTCGCCATGGCACCTTCATCGATCACCACGGACGATCCCGTCCTCGCACTGCGACTTCGTCAGGAAATGCATGTCTGAAGAACCGATCCGCGTCACCCGCCTCGACTCCGGCCTGACCATCGTCACGGAGGCGATGCCGCGCGTGGAGACCATCTCCTTCGGCGCCTATATCGCCGCCGGCACGCGGCATGAGACGGCGGCCGAAAACGGCGCCTCGCACTTCCTCGAACACATGGCCTTCAAGGGCACCACCAAGCGCGACGCGGCGGCGATTGCGCGTGAGATGGAAGATGTGGGCGGGCAGATGAACGCCTACACCGCGCGCGAAAACACCGCCTATTATTGCAAGGTGCTGAAGGAGGATGTGGCGCTGGCGGCCGACATCATCGGCGACATCCTGTGCCATTCCACCTTCATCCCCGAGGAGCTGGAACGCGAACGCGGCGTGATTCTGCAGGAAATCGGCCAGGCGAACGACACGCCGGATGACATCGTCTTCGACCATTTCCAAAGCACCGCCTATGCGACGCAACCGATGGGCCGCCCCACTCTCGGTACCGAGGACATCATCAAGGCGATGCCGCGCGACGCGCTGACCGGCTATATGCGGCGCCATTACGGCCCCGCGAACATGGTCGTCGCCGCGGCCGGCGCCGTGCAGCATGATGATGTCGTGGAGCTGGCGCGCCGCCATTTCGCGGACCTGCCGATCGCGTCGCCCGACAGCGCCGAAGCCGCCCGCTACTCCGGCGGGGAGTTCCGCGAAGCGCGTGACCTGGACCAGGTGCACCTGGTCCTCGGCTTCGAAGCGCTGCCCTTCCGCCACCAGCACAGCCACGCGCTGATGCTGCTCTCGACCATCCTGGGTGGCGGCATGTCCTCGCGCCTGTTCCAGGAAATCCGCGAGAAGCGCGGCCTGGTCTATTCCATCTACTCCTACGCCCAGCCCTTCGAGGATTCCGGCCTCTTCGCCATCTATGCCGGCACCGGCGAGAAGGAGGCGGCGGAACTCGTCCCCGTCACGCTGCATGAACTGCGCCGCGTGCAACATGACATCACCGCCGATGAACTCGCGCGCGCCAAGGCGCAGCTGCGCGCTTCGCTGCTGATGTCGCTGGAATCCACAGGCTCGCGCTGCGAACAGCTGGCGCGGCAACTCCAGGTCCATGGCCGCGTAATCCCGACC
>JAPLOK010000046.1 GCA_026400775.1 Alphaproteobacteria bacterium
GTGCTGGCCGATGCGCTGGTCGCGCATCTGGCGCCCATCCGCACCGAGATGAACCACCTGCTGCAGGATCCCGGCGCGTTGGATGCCGCACTGCGCCGCGGCGCCGAGAAGGCGGATGCGATCGCAGCGCCCATTCTGGCGCGCACCATGGACATTATGGGCTTCCTGCCGCGCCGATGAGCGAAGCCGCGAATCCCCTGCGCCCCGGTGAAGCCGCGCCGTACTGGATCGCGGCGACGGATACCAATCCGCGCTTCGCCTTTTCCTCTCTCGCGGGGCGCTATGTGCTGCTGGGCTTCATCGGCAGCGCCACCCAGCCCATGGCGCAGGAGGCGCTGGCCGCGCTGAATGGCGCGGTTGCGCTGCGCGACATCGACCACGCCTGCGCGCTGTTGATCAGCGTGGACCCGGCCGACCGCGCCGAAGCCCGCATCCCACAAGCGCCACCATCATACCGCGCCGTCTGGGACATGGACGGCGCCGTCAGCCGCGCTTTCGGCGTGGCGCAGGACAGCGAGGCCGGCCTGCGCTTTCAGCCCTGCTGGATGCTGCTCGACCCGCAATTGCGGCTGATGGAGATGGTGGCGCTGAACGCGCTGCCTGCCTTGCTGATGCGGATGGCCAAGCTGCCGCCGCCCGCCCTGCATGCAGGAGTACCGGTGCCCGCACCAGTGCTCGTCCTGCCCCGGATCTTCGAACCCGAACTCTGCCGCGCGCTGATCGCCGAATATGACCGCCAGGGTGGCGAGGCCAGCGGTTTCATGCGCGAGGTTGATGGCCGCACCGTCGCCGTGCATGACCGCAACCACAAGGTGCGGCGCGATGCGATGCTGGATGAGGGCCCGTTGAAACAGGCCACGCAGAACCGCATCCTGCGCCGCTTGGTGCCGGAAATCGGGCGCAGCTTCCAGTTCCAGGCCACGCGCATGGAGCGCTACCTGGTCGCCTGCTACGACGCGCAAGAAGGCGGGCATTTCGCAGCGCACCGCGACAACACGACCAAGGGCACAGCGCATCGGCGCTTCGCGGTGACCATCAATCTCAACAGCGAGGAATTCGAAGGCGGCGCGCTGCGCTTCGCCGAATTCGGCCCGACGCTATATCGCGCCCCGACCGGCGGCGCTGTGGTGTTCTCGTGCTCGCTGCTGCACCAGGCGCTGCCGGTGACGAAGGGGCGGCGCTACGCCTTCCTGCCCTTCCTGTATGATGAGGCCGCGGCGAAGATCCGCGAGGAGAACCTGAAGTTCATCGGCCCAACAGCGTGACCAGCGCCTCCTCCAGGCTCTGCCCCAGGTCATAGGCTTCCAGCGCCGCGTCGCGGAACATGGTGTAGCCATCACCGCCCGCGCGCAGGAAGTTGTTGGTCGCGACCACATAGGCGCGATCGGGGTCCAGCGGTTGCCAGGCATCGCCCTGCCGCACCTCGATCACCAGCGGCGGGCCGGGGCTGAAGCGCATGCCAGAGACCTGTGGGAAACGGCCGGCGGCGCTGGGCAGGCGCGAGATGCCGCTCTCCACCGCCTCGCGCAGCACATGCCCGCGCAGCACCATGCGCGAGGCGCTGTTCTGGAATGGCAGCACGGTCAGCACATCGCCCCAGGTAACGCTGCCCGCGGGCAGCCCGGTGCGGATGCCGCCGGCATTCATGAAGCCGATCTGCGCATCGTTGAAACTGCGCCGCAGGGCCTCGGCGACCATCTCGCCCAGCTCGCAGGCGGCGCGGCCACAGCCGGCATTGTCCAGCGCGCGCGGCAAGGTCGCGACCGGACGGCGGCGCAATTCGTCCAGCGGTTCGGCCAGCCGCGCGACCAGGGCAGCCACCGCCGGGTCCTCGGGCACATCAGCACCCAGCACGCGAGTATTGCCGGCAGCCTCCAGAACGCGGCCATCAGCGCCGAGATCCAGGTCCAGCCGGCCGATCCAGCGGCCATGCGCGCCGGCCTGCACGATGCGCGCGCCGCCGGCCGCCACCGGGTAAGGCCCCGCCGCACCGGGCAGCCCATTGCCGAGCAGCGTGTGCGAATGGCCGCCCACGATCACGTCGATCCCACGCAAAGCTTCCGCCAAGCGGCGATCAGCGCCGAGGCCCAGATGCGACAGCACCACCACGGTACAGGGGCCATCGCGCCGCGCTTCCCAGATGGCGCGGTCAGCGGCTTCCTCGGCATCGCGAAAGCGCAGCCGTGGCCCGGGTGAGGAGATGCCAGGCGTGTCCGGCGTGGTCAGGCCCACCACCACCACCCGCGCGCCGCCCAGGCGGAATTCCGCCCGCGCCGTGATGCGCCCATGCAGCAGCGATTCGTTGGTCGTATCGAGATTGGCGCTCAGCAGCGGAAACGGCACCGCGGCGGCGTAGCGCGCCAGCGTTGCCGGCCCATGGTCAAACTCATGATTGCCCAGCGCCATGGCCGATGTGCCGATCGCGTTCTGCACGGCCGCTTCCGCCAGGCCGCGATGATGCGAATAGAACAGGCTGCCCATGAACTGGTCGCCGGCATCGAGCAGCAGATGCGCGCGCCCATCGAGCCTTGCGCGCTCCTGCGCGAAGGCCGTGGCCAGCCTTGCGCTGCCGCCAAAGCAAGCCTGCCCCTCACGGCAATCGGTGCTGTTCGCGGCGACCGGCCGGTGGCGGCTGTGGAAGTCGTTCATGTGCAGCAGTGCCACGCGCGCGGTGGCCTGCGCGCGGGCAGGAAGAACCAGGGCCGGCAGGGCCAGCATCGAACGACGGAACATGCCGCGATCAAGCCCCGCAACAGCCCGATACGCAAGGTGAAGATGATGACATCTCTCCATGCCCTGACAGCGCCGCATTCGCGAGGGCACAATGAAGCGATGCAGGTCTACCTGCCCGTTGCCGAAATGACCCTGGATGCCTTCCTGCTGGTTGGCATCGGCTTTGCTGTGGGCTGGCTGTCGGGGCTGTTCGGGGTGGGTGGCGGCTTCCTGCTGACGCCATCCTTGATCCTGCTGGGCGTGCCGGCGCCGGTGGCCGTGGCGTCGGGCGCGA
>JAPLOK010000470.1 GCA_026400775.1 Alphaproteobacteria bacterium
ACCGCAGGCCGCCCGAGCGCCGCATTGTCGGGGTTCACATGCACGATCTTCACGCCCGTAAACCCGCCCGCGCTCCAGGCCGGCATCAGCAACAGCATTGCGTCACCGGGCAGAGGATGACGGTGGCGCAATGGCGCCTCGCAGCCGCGGCGAAACATCGCGGCCAGCGCTTCGAGCAGCGCATCCCAGGGCAAAGCGGCGGCCACGGCCGCGCGGTCCATCTGCAACATGCAGCCGGCATAGCACTGGCACGCTCAGGCGCACATTGCCGCAGCTTCACGTGAAGTCGGTTGATCCACACGGCCGCCTGGGTCAGCATTGAATGATGCGCCGCACACAGGCGCGCAACGAAGGTTGGGAGACTGAAGGTGAAAACATCCGGGACGCGTGCGCTGCTGCGCCGCGCATTTTTCGGTGCCGTGGGCGCCAGCATGCTGTCATTGCCGGCCATGGCACAGGCGCCGGCCGCGGCACCCTCCGCCGGGGGTGGCGCCAATATGATCGACACCATCCTCGCCCGCGGCTCGCTGCTCTGCGGCGTGAATACGGGCCTGGCCGGCTTCGCTCTGCCCGACAGCCAGGGCGTCTGGCGCGGCTTCGACGTGGATTACTGCCGCGCGGTGGCGATTGCGATCTTCGGCACCGATACGAACCGTGTGCGCTATGTGCCGACCACGGCGCAGGTGCGCTTCACCGCGCTGCAATCGGGTGAAGTGGACATGCTCTCGCGCAACACGACCTGGACGCTGTCACGCGACACCTCGCTGGGCCTGGATTTCGCCGGTATCAATTTCTATGACGGCCAGGGCTTCATGGTGAAGCGCAGCCTGAACGTGCAGAACGCCCGCCAGCTGGATGGCGCGACCATCTGCGTGCAGCCCGGCACCACCACTGAGCAGAACCTGGCCGACTGGGCTCGCGGCAACCGCATCAACATCCGCCCGGTCGTGATCGAACGGCTGGAGGACAACATCGCCGCCTATAATGCCGGCCGCTGCGATGCCTATACCACGGACGTCTCGGGGCTCGCCGCCATCCGCGCCGTGCAGCAGAACCCCAATGACCACGTGATCCTGCCCGATGTGATCAGCAAGGAGCCGCTTGGCCCGCTGGTGCGCCATGGCGACCAGCGCTTCGCCGACCTGCTGCGCTGGATTCATAACGGCCTGCTGGCCGCCGAGGAATTCGGCATCACCGCGGCTAACGCACAGCAAATGCTGGCCAATGATCCGCGGCCGGAGGTGCAGCGCATCCTGGGCCGCACCGGTGGTCTCGGGCAGATGATGGGCGTGGACAATGCCTGGATGCTGAACATCCTTCGCGCGACCGGCAACTATGCCGAGATCTTCGAGCGCAACCTGACCCCGATCGGCCTGCAGCGCGGCCGCAACGCGCTATGGACCGCACCTGGCGGCCTGCAATACGCACCGCCCTTCCGGTGATCGGCACGGGGCCGGCGGCAGCGCCGGCCCCTTTTTCTTTCGCAAGGAAACAGGATGTCCGACACCGCCGCCGACCCGCGCTACGCTACCCGCCCGCCGAAACGGCCATTGCGACTGAGTTGGGGCGATGAGCGCATCCGCAACATCGTCTATCAGATCGTCGTCGTCGGCGCGGTGCTGAGTGTCTTTTACTGGCTGTGGTCAAACACGGTGCACAATCTGGAGGTGCGGCGCATCGCCTCCGGCTGGGGCTTCCTGCAGCGCGAGGCCGGTCTGCCGATCGCCGAAAGCGTGATCGAATACGACCCTTCCATGACCTATTACCGCGCACTGCTGGTGGGGGTGCTGAACACGCTGAAGGTGGCCATCGTCGGCATCATCCTGGCGACGATCCTGGGCACCATCCTGGGCGTGCTGCGGCTGTCGAAGAACTGGCTGGTGGCGCGCATCGTCGGCGCCTATGTCGAGATCGTCCGGGACCTGCCGCTGCTGCTGCAATTGCTGTTCTGGTACGCGCTGCTGCAGGCGCTGCCCGGGCCCCGCCAGGCGTTGAACCCGGCGACCGGCGTGTTCCTGTCCAACCGAGGCCTGAAGCTGCCCTGGTTCGACTGGCAGGAGGCGCATACATGGGCGCTGATCACCTGCCTGGCCGGCGTGGCGCTGACATATTTCTTCCGCCGCGCGGCGCGTGCGAAGCAGATGCAGGATGGCCAACCACGCAAGGTCTGGCCCTTCGCGCTGGGCACCATCCTGGCCGCACCGCTGGCCGTCTGGGCGATGATGGGCGCGCCGTTTACGCCCGATATTCCCTTCCTGCGCGGCTTCAATTTCCAGGGTGGGCTCAACATCTCGCCGGAATTTTTCGCGCTGCTGCTGGGGCTCGTTCTCTACACGGCGGGCTTCATCGCCGAGATCGTGCGCGCGGGGATTCTCGCGGTGCATTCTGGCCAGTGGGAGGCAGCGCAGGCGCTGGGCCTGCCGCGCGGGCGGGTGATGAACCTGGTGGTGCTGCCGCAAGCGATGCGCGTGATCATCCCGCCGATGACGTCGCAGTTCCTCAACATCACGAAGAACTCTTCGCTGGCGGTCGCGATCGGCTACCAGGACATCGTCAGCATCGCCAACACGACGCTGAACCAGACCGGCCAGGCGATCGAGGGTATCGCCATCATCATGCTGGTCTACCTGACCATCAGCCTGTCGATCAGCCTTTTCATGAACTGGTATAATGCGCGCATCGCGCTGGTGGAGCGCTGAACCATGAGTGCCACCGCACAACCCGGGACCATCCCGCTCAGCGCGCCGCGCGCCGCCAATTCCGGGCCCATGGCCTGGGCGCGCGCGAACCTATTCAGCAACTGGATCAACACGGCCGTTTCGCTGGCGCTCGGCTATCTGATCATCCGCTACGCCGTCAGCTTCATCGACTGGGCCTTCGTGCAGGCGATCTGGTCGGTGCCCAATGACGCGCAGGGCCGGCCGGACACCGCCATCTGCCGCGACAACCGCGATGGTGCCTGCTGGGCGGTGATCCGCGAGAAGCACCGCTTCATGCTGTTCGGCACCTATCCCTTCGAGGAGCATTGGCGCCCTGCCCTGGTGTGCCTGCTGTTCGTGGGCCTCTATATTGTCTCGGCCATGCGCCGCTTCTGGCGCAAGGAACTGGCGCTGATCTGGATCGCGACGCTGAGCGTGATCGCGGTGCTGATGTGGGGCGGCGTGCTGGGGCTGAGCCATGTGCCGCAGGACCGCTGGGGCGGGCTGCCGATCACGCTGATCCTGGCGACATTCGGCCTCGCCTTCGCCTTCCCGCTGTCCATTCTGGTGGCGCTGGGCCGGCGTTCGAAACTGCCGGCGATCAAGGCGCTGTGCGTCATCTATGTCGAACTCATCCGCGGCGTGCCGCTGATCTCGCTGCTGTTCATGGCGAGCGTGATGTTCCCGCTCTTCCTGCCGGAGGGGATGAACATCGACAAGTTGCTGCGCGCGCAGGTCGCGATCATCCTCTTCGCCGGCGCCTATCTGGCTGAAGTGGTCCGCGGTGGCTTGCAGGCGCTGCCCAAGGGCCAATACGAAGCGGCTGATGCTTTGGGTCTTTCCTACTGGAAGAAGACCAGCTTCATCATCCTGCCGCAGGCGCTGCGCCTGGTGATCCCGCCCTTGGTCAACACCTTCATCGGCTTCTTCAAGGACACCTCTCTGGTGCTGATCATCGGCATCTTCGACCTGCTGACCGCGGGCAAGACGGCGATCATCGAGCCGCAATGGCAGCCCTTCGCGGTCGAGGTCTATGTGGTGGTGGGCCTGATCTATTTCGTCTTCTGCTTCGCCATGTCGAAATACAGCGCGGGGCTGGAGAACGAATTGAACAAGAGCCAAAGACGCTGAAAACCTGGGCTGGACCGCCACGTTCTGCCGCATCCGGCAGCAGGGGCTGTCGGGCAGGGCCAGCAATGCCATTCGCACCCGCCGCCATTTCCGCTATACCCGCCACAACGAACGGGAGATTTCTTCGACGATGAGTGCCGCCCTGCAATCCTCGGTCCGTGCGGACCAGAAGCCCGCCATCCAGCTGATGGGCGTGAACAAGTGGTTCGGCGCGCTGCATGTGCTGCGCGACATCAACCTCGAAGTGGCACTCGGCGAACGCGTCGTGGTCTGCGGGCCTTCCGGGTCGGGCAAGTCCACCATGATCCGCTGCATCAACCGGCTGGAAGAACACCAGCAGGGCCGCATCCTGGTGGACGGCATCGAACTTTCCGATGACCTGAAGTCGCTCGACGCCATCCGCCGCGAAGTCGGCATGGTGTTCCAGTCCTTCAACCTGTTCCCGCACCTCACCATCCTCGAGAATTGCACCTTGGCACCGATCTGGGTGCGCAAGATGCCGAAGAAGGAGGCCGAGGAACTGGCGATGGAATACCTGACCCGGGTGCGCATCCCGGAACAGGCGAAGAAGTTCCCGGGCCAGCTTTCCGGCGGCCAGCAGCAGCGTGTGGCCATCGCGCGCGCGCTGTGCATGAAGCCCAAGATCATGCTGTTCGACGAACCCACCTCGGCACTTGACCCCGAGATGATCAAGGAGGTGCTGGACACCATGGTGATGCTCGCCGAATCCGGCATGACCATGATCTGCGTGACGCACGAAATGGGCTTCGCCCGCCAGGTGGCAGACCGCGTCGTGTTCATGGACCGTGGCGAGATCGTGGAGATGAACACGCCCAACGAGCTGTTCGAGAACCCGCAGACAGACCGCCTGCAGCTCTTCCTCAGCCAGATCCTGCGGGGCCATTGAGCCATGTCCATACTGGCGCAGCGCACCATCGAGGCCGCCTTCGCCAAGGTCGTGCATGAGGAGATGGTCGCCTCCATCGGCGAGGAAGCGGCGCGCGCGATCCTGGCGCGCGCGATCATCCGCATGGCCGAGACCGCGGGCGATGCGCTGGCCGCCGAGACCGACACGCCAGGCATTGCGCATTTCGCCTCCACCCTGGAACGCTGGAAGCGCGATGATGCGCTGGTTATCGACGTATTGCGTCAGGACGAGACGCATTTCGACTTCAACGTGCAGCGCTGCCGCTATGCCGAAACCTACCGTGCCATGGGCCTGGGCGAACTTGGCGCCATCCTGTCCTGCAACCGCGATGGCGCGCTGTGCGGGGGCTACGACAAGCGCCTGACGCTGGAGCGCACACAGACCATCATGGGCGGCGCCACCCATTGCGATTTCCGCTACACCTGGACCGCGTGAGCCGCGTCGCGAACGGCGCGGCAGCCGATGAAGGCTGCATGTGCCGCTGGCCGCGCAGTCTGGCCGAACCCTTCCTCGATGCCGCAGCCCATCCGCATGGCGCGCGCGCGCAGCCGCCGGCTGCATCGGGTCAAGGAAGCCGACATCACCATCCGTCAGGACTTCAACGATGTCGAGGATTGGTATGCAGCGTGGTTGAGCGGCCAAGGCTTCGTCGGCGCCTTCCCGATGGCGATTTCACCGCCCAATCGCGCGCGGCTGCTGGGCGCCTCGCGCGCCGCCTGGGGCAAGGTTCCATGCGGTTTCGCGGCCACCGCAAGGCTCGCCATCGGCATGGCTGCATGAGCAGGATTTCATGGACCGCCCCCTGCCGCCGTGCTGCGGCTTTGGTTAAATGTTTCCATATATGACGGATACACCCAACCAGGGCGGCCATGACGCGCGTGGCAGGCTGACCGTGGCGAGTTCGCTCGGCGTGCTCGGCGTCGTCTATGGCGATATCGGCACCTCACCGCTCTATGCGCTGCGCGCCTCGCTGCTGCATTTCGAGGATGGCGGGATCGAGCGCTGGGAGATCATGGGCATTCTCTCGCTCATCTTCTGGTCACTGACGCTCACCGTCACGGTCAAGTACATCATGGTCATCCTGCGCGCGGATAATCGTGGTGAGGGCGGGATCCTGGCGCTGATGGCGCTCGCCATGCGCGGTGCCACCACCACGCGCGGGCGGCTTGCGCTGGTGATATGCGGCATAGCCGGTGCGGCTCTGTTCTTCGGCGACGGCATCATTACGCCCGCGATTTCCGTGCTCTCGGCGGTCGCGGGGCTGAAGGTCGTGGACCCGGTCTTCGAGCATGCCGTGCTGCCCATTTCGCTCGCGATCCTGGTGGCGCTTTTCGCCGTGCAATATCGCGGAACATCACAGATGGGCTGGGTCTTCGGGCCGGTCTGCGCGGTGTGGTTCGCCGTGCTCGGCGTGCTCGGCGCGATCGAGATCGCGCACAACCCGGATGTGCTCTGGTCGCTCTCGCCGCATTACGCGCTGATGTTCATCGCGCATTACCACCTGGCCGCCTTCATCGCGATGGGCGCGGTGGTGCTGGCGGTGACGGGCGCGGAGGCGCTCTACGCCGATATGGGCCATTATGGCCGCCGGCCGATCCGGGTGATGTGGACCGCCTTCGTCATGCCGGCGCTGGTGCTGAACTATCTGGGCCAAGGCGCGCTGCTGCTGCGCGATGCGAGTGCGATCGAGAACCCCTTCTTCCTGCTCGCCCCCGAATGGTTCCGCCTGCCGCTCGTGCTGCTGGCCTGCGCGGCCACCGTGATCGCCAGCCAAGCGATGATCTCGGGCGCCTTCTCGATCGCGCGTCAATGCGTGCAGTTGGGCCTGCTGCCACGGCTTGTCGTTCGGCACACCAGCGCGACCGAAGAGGGACAGATCTATCTGCCGCAGGTCAACCTCGCGCTGCTGATCGGCGTGCTGATCCTGGTGGTCGAGTTCAAATCCTCCGATGCGCTGGCCGCTGCCTACGGCTTTGCGGTCACCGGCACCTTCATCACCAGCTCCATCCTCGCGGTCTTTGTGATGCACCGGCACTTCGGCTGGTCCTGGGCGAAGGTGGCCTTGGTGTTCATGCCGCTGGCGATCCTGGATGCCGTATATTTCATCGCCACCGCCCTGAAGGTGCCTGATGGCGGCTATGTGCCGCTGCTGCTAGGCATCTTCACCTTCGGCCTGATGGCCACCTGGTACCAGGGCCGGCAATTGCTGTTCCAGCGCATCCGCCAGGACAGCCTGCCGCTCAAATCCTTCCTCGCGCGCTTGCCGCAATCGCGCACCATCCGCGTGCCCGGTATCGCCATCTTCATGACCGGCGAGCAGGACTACCTGCCTGGTGCGCTGCTGCACAACCTCAAGCACAACAAGGTGCTGCATGAGAATGTGCTGTTCGTGACCGTGGTCAACGAGGACATCCCATTCGTCACCGAGACGCGACGGCGGGAGGTGGTGGAACTGGGGCCTCAGATCCATCGCGTCGTGCTGCGCTACGGCTTCCAGGAAAGCCCAAATGTGCCGCGCGAGCTCGAAACCCTCGCAGCCCAGGGCGCGATCCGCTTCGAGCAGATGCAGGCCAGCTACTTCCTGGGCCGCGAGACGATCGTGGCAGCCGCCGTGCCCAAGCTCTGGACCTGGCAACAATGGCTGTTCCGGCTGCTGTCGCGCAATTCGGTGCCGGCGACCGAATTCTTCCGAATCCCATCGGACCGCGTGGTGGAATTGGGCGTGCGTGTCGCGGTGTAGACCGGGATGCGCGAGGCAGGATCGCCGAAGACGGCGCATCCCGCGCTCAGCAACCTGCTCGCGCTACGCGGCGCGCGCAAAGCGCAGCATCTGGCCATGCAGTTGCGGCAGCACCACGCGCAGCGGGCGGGACAGCAGGCCCAGGATGCTCAGATGCCCATGGCCCGTCAGGTGCAACTCCTCCACCACATGGCCCGCGGCACGCCGCGCCGCGGCCAGGCGCTGCGTGTTGCGCGGCCGCACCACTCGGTCGCCACTGCCGGTGGCGAGCAGCAAGGGCGGCCCGGGCAGATGCGCGAAGCCGATGGGTTGCGTCGCTGCCAGGCCATGCGGGCCGTCCAGCACCTCGGCATGGCGCGGGTCGGTCAGTGGCAGGAAGTCATAGGGGCCGGCGAGGCCGATGGCACCGCGCACCAGCCCGGGCGGCAGCCATTGAGGGTCGAGTGCGAGCAGCATCGCGATATGCGCGCCGGCTGAATGGCCGGCCAGCACCACGGGGCGGTTCAGCGCGCGCACTGCCGCGGCGGCATCCTGCATGAAGCCCTCGAAGCGCACCTCCGGGAAGACGCGGTAGCCGGCGATGGCGCAGTCTAGCCCCATGCTGGTGAAGGCTTCGGCGACGAAGCGGTGTTCCGCACGCTCGCCGCCGCGCCAGCCGCCGCCATGGAAGAAGCAGACCAGCGGGCCCGCACGGCCTGATTCGTACAGGTCGATGCGTTGGCGCGGTGCGGGGCCGTAGGCGATGTCGGGTGTCAGGCGATAGCCGCCGCGCGGCGTCAGCGCATCGGTGATGCCGGCAAGAGAGAAGGGCAGGATGGCCATGTAGCGTCGTAGCATGCGAAGACGACGTGGGCGCGGGGCGCGTGGATGCGACGTGAGGCAGAAGTCATTTCCAGTGGCGCATCCTGCGCGAAATGACTATCACCCGCACGGTCCATTTCCGGAGAGCCGCCATGGAATTCGAACGTCGCCACGCATTGCTGGGTGCCGCCGCACTCGCCGCCATGGGCAGCGCGCTGCCAGCACAGGCGCAGGCCGCCCCGCCGCCGCAGCGCGGCGCCAATCCGCCGCGCTTCCTGCGCATCAAGCATGGCGACATGGAAGTGACCACGCTGCTCGACGGCGCCATGGGCGGCGTCAACGCCGGCATCCAGACCTTCTTCCCCGACAGCCGCCCCGAGGAGATCGTGCCGCTGCGCGCCCGCGCCTTCGCCATCGAGCGCGGTCTGCACCAGCCGGTCGGCGCCTATCTGGTGCACAGCGGCCGCAACCTGGTGATGATAGATTGCGGCGGGCATTCCAGCTTCATCCCCACCACCGGCGGCACGCTCGATGCGCTGCGCGCCAGCGGCTACACGCCCGAGCAGGTGGACACGGTGCTGCTGACGCATATCCACCCCGAACATGCGCTCGGCCTGTCCTATGACGGCACGACGCGCAACTTCCCCAATGCCGAGGTGGTGGTCACGCAGATCGACCACCAGTTCTGGACCGACCCGGCGATGGAATCCCGCGTCCCCCAAGGCCAGCGCTTCATCGAGGCCGGCCGCCGCGCCATCCGACCCTATACGGGGCGCATCCGCACGGTCGAGATGCGCCAGGACCTGGAAGTGCTGCCCGGCATCTTCATGGATCCCGCACCCGGCCACACGCCCGGCCATGTCAGCTTCCGCCTGACCAGCCAGAACGAGACCATGCTGATCTGGGGCGATATTGCGCACCAGATGACCATCCAGCTGGCCCGCCCGCGCTGGCGCGTGGGCGTGGATGTGGACAGCGCGATGGGCGTGGAATCGCGCGTGCGCACGCTGGATATGTTGGCCAGCACCGGCATCCTGATGGGTGGCGTGCACGTGCCCTGGCCCGGCTTCGGCCGCATCATCCGCGATGGCGAGGGCTTCCTCTACGTGCCGCGCCCGCAGCAGTTTTCGTAACTGGAACCCGATCGCTCCCGGCTGGGAACAGCCGGGAGCGTGAACAGGCTGCGCGTCATCGACCGCGGATCATGTCCGCGGCCTTCTC
>JAPLOK010000086.1 GCA_026400775.1 Alphaproteobacteria bacterium
CAGCGCCACCAATTCGTAGAAGACCGCGCGGTTGATCTTAGCCTCCAGCCCAGGGCGCACCAGCACATAGGGCCGCGGCTCACGCGTGCGCGGGCACAGATGCACAGTGATGGGGCGTGACGGACCCGCCGTCACCACCTCATCGAGGTTGGTGCGGAAGCTCAGCACCTGGCAGCCGAGTTCATCCCGGCGCCAGAAGAGCTCCACGGCGATGAAGGGCGCATCCTCCACCTCGATCCGCCCGCGCTCCACCGGCGTTTCCAGAAGGTAGGTCCCGTCCGGCTCGCGCTTCAGCACGGATGCGAAGAGGCAGACCAGTTCCTTCCGCCCGATCGGGCTGCCCTTGTAGAACCAGGTGCCATCGCGCGCGATTCGCATCTCCAGGTCGCCACAATCATACTTCGGGCGGGCAGATGCCTTCGCGACAGGCAGTGGAAGCGCCTGCATTGCAGCGCCTTCAGCATTCCGTGCTTTGTCTGGCGTTGTGGCCACCCTAAGCTTCCCAGCGCGACGTCGAGACCAATATCTCGATACTCATATAGGGAAGGCCAAGACCGGATGGGAGATGTGCTGAACACCCAAGCCACCGAAATCCTCGCGGAGGCCGAAGTGATGGCCGATCGCCTGGCCCGCATGCGCAGCTCCATCGGCCGGGTGATCTTCGGACAGGATGCGGTGGTGGAGCAGGTGTTGATCACGCTGCTCTCGGGCGGGCATGTGCTGCTGGTGGGTGTGCCGGGCCTGGGCAAGACCAAGCTGGTGGAAACGCTGGGCACGGTGCTGGGCCTGGATGAACGCCGCGTGCAGTTCACCCCCGATCTGATGCCCGCGGACATCCTGGGCAGCGAGGTGCTGGAGGAGGACGCGCATGGCCGTCGCGCCTTCCGCTTCATCAAGGGTCCCATCTTCTGCCAGCTGCTGATGGCTGACGAGATCAACCGCGCCTCCCCGCGCACGCAATCGGCGCTGCTGCAGGCGATGCAGGAGAAGAAGGTGGCGGTCGGCGGTGAGATCATCCCGCTGCCCGAACCCTTCCATGTGCTGGCGACGCAGAACCCGATCGAACAGGAAGGCACCTACCCGCTGCCGGAAGCGCAACTGGACCGCTTCCTGCTGGAGATCCAGGTGGAATACCCTGACGCCGCGGCCGAACGCGCCATGCTGCTGGCCACCACCGGTGCGTCGGAGGGCCGCGCCGAACAGGTCGTCACCGGCGCGGAACTGATCGCGGCTCAGCGCCTGGTGCGCCGCCTGCCGGTGCCCGAGACGGTGCTGGAGGCCATCCTGAAACTGGTGCGCGGCGCGCGGCCTGAGACAGCGGGGCTGTCGGCGGTGCGCACGCAGCTGGCCTGGGGGCCGGGGCCGCGCGCGGCGCAGGCGCTGATGCTGGCGACACGCGCGCGTGCGCTGCTGCAAGGACGGCTCGCGCCCAGCGTGGAAGACGTGCTGGCGCTGGCTGAACCCGTGCTGCGGCACCGCATGGCGCTGTCCTTCTCCGCCCGCGCCGAGGGCGTGCTGTTGGAGGAAATGATCGCGGCGCTGAAGGCGACCATTGCTTAGCGGCCCTATCGCCCAAGGTGCGCAGCGCCGCCGGCGTGAACCGGGCCGCCAGCCAACCAGCTGGCGTCGCCCGAGTTGCGTCTGCCAGCAAAGAACCACGCCATGAGCGCCGCCAGCCTTGTCCACCACGCCCAAGCGGCGGGCGCCCATCTGCCGCCCTTGGTGGTGGCGGCTGAGCGCGTGGCCGCGACCGTGATGCAGGGCGTGCATGGCCGCAGGCGTGCGGGCGTGGGCGACAGTTTCTGGCAGTTCCGCCCCTACCTGCCGGGCGATGCGGCCGCGCGCGTGGATTGGCGGCAATCGGCGAAATCCGACCGGCTCTATGTGCGTGAAACCGAATGGGAAGCGGCGCAGACCGTGGTGCTGTGGCGCGATGCCGGGGCGCGCATGGATTGGCGCAGCCACCTGGCGCAGGTGACCAAATCCGACCGCGCGAACCTGCTGCTGCTGGCGACTGCCGCATTGTTGCTGCGCGGCGGCGAGCGGGTGAAGTTCGCGCGCCCGGGGCTGCGCGCGATGCATGGGCGCGGCGCGCTGCCCGCCTTGGCCAATGCGCTGTCGGGCGAGATGGCACCCCCTTCACCCGAGGCCGTGCCGCGCCATGGTCGCGTGGTGCTGTTCGGCGATTTTCTCGCTCCGCTGGGGGAGACGCGCGCGATGCTGGCAAGGCTGGCCGCCCGCAGCGCGCGCGGCCAGATGCTGCAGGTGATGGACCCCGCCGAGGAGACGCTGCCCTATGCCGGCCGCCGCCGCTTCGAGGGCCTGGCGGGCGAGGCGCCGATGCTGCTGCCGCGCGTCGAAGCGGTGCGTGAACTCTACACCGAAAAACTGGCGGCGCATCGCGCGGCGCTGGCGCAAATGGCGCGCGAATTCGGCTGGCGCTTCGCCACGCATCGCACCGACCAGCCGGCGGCGGCGGCGCTGCTGGCGTTGTGGCAGGGGTTGGCGCCGCAATGATCAGCTTCGTCTTTCCGTGGCTGCTGCTGGGGCTGGCGGCGCTGCCAGTCCTGTATTGGCTGCTGCGCGTGACCCCGCCGCAGCCGCGGCCGCAATCCTTCCCGCCGGTCGAGTTGCTGCGCGATCTGCCACGCCAGGAGGAAAGCCCCGCGCGCACGCCGTGGTGGGTGCTGCTGATGCGCATGGCGGCGGCGGCGCTGCTGATCATCGGGCTGGCGCGGCCATTCTTCGGGCCGGATGCGGCGGCCGAAGGCGAAGGCCCGTTGCTGCTGGTGATGGATGATGGCTGGGCGAGCGGCGCCGATTGGGCCGCGCGTATCGCCTCCGCCCAGGCCGCACTCGATATCGCTGCGCGCGATGGCAGGCCCTCCGCGCTGCTGACCACCGCGACCATGGAAACCGGGGCGGCACCGCGGGTGATCGGGCCGATGCCGGCGGGTGATTTGCGCGCGCGGCTGACGGCGCTGCGGCCGAAGCCCTGGCCCACGGAGCCGGCTGTCGCGGCGGCGGCGCTGCGCGAGTGGCGGCAGGCGAATGCGGGGGTGCTTTCGGTGCTGCACGTGTCCGATGGCCTGGCCGCGCCGGAGCTGGGCGCGGCGCTGGCCGCGACCGGCACGCTGACCCTGCTGCGCGCGGATGACCGGCCGCGCCGCCTGCTGGCTGCGCCGCGCGCGGAGCCGGACCGGCTGCATGTGACTTTGCGGCAGACGCCCGCGCCAGCTGCGAGCGAGGCCGCGGTGGTCGCGCGCACTGCCGATGGGCGCGCGCTGGGCCGCGTGGTGGTGCCGGTGCCGGCGGGTGCTGTGCAGGCCTCAGCCGCGCTGGAATTGCCGATGGAATTGCGCAACCAGGTGGTGCGGCTGGAGATCGAGGACGAGGCCAATGCGGCCGCCGTGCTGCTGCTGGATGAACGCTTCCGGCGTCGGCCCGTGGGCCTGCTGCCTGGCGCGGAGACAGGTGCGGATGCGCCGCTGATCGGTGACCTGTTCTACCTGGACCGCGCCTTGCAACCCTTCGTGGAATTGCGGCGCGGCGCGGTGGAGGCGCTGCTCGCACGGCCGATTTCGGTGCTGGTGCTGGCCGACCGCCCGGTGGCGCCAGGGCGTGAGGAAGCCCAGCTGGCCGAATGGGTGCAGCGCGGCGGCATGCTGATCCGCTTCGCCGGCTCGCGCGTGGCGGAACGGCCGGATTCGCTGCTGCCGGTGGCGCTGCGCGCCGAGCGCGCGCTGGGTGGCGGGCTGACCTGGGAACAGCCGCAGACGTTGGCGCCGTTCGGTGAGACTTCGCCCTTCGCCGGCCTGCCGGTGACGGCGGAAGTGACCGTGGAACGCCAGGTGCTGGCGGAACCCAATGCGCGGCTTTCGGAGCGCACCTGGGCGCGGTTGTCGGATGGCACGCCGCTGGTCACGGCGGAGGCACGCGGCCAGGGGCGCATCGTGCTGTTCCATGTGCCGGCCACCGCCGATTGGTCCAACCTGCCGCTGTCCGGGCTGTTCGTGTCCATGCTGCGGCGTCTGGTCGCGCTCTCGGCCGGCATCGCGGGCGGGGGCGAGG
The DNA here is from genome assembly GCA_026400775.1 of Alphaproteobacteria bacterium. Lineage (GTDB taxonomy): Bacteria > Pseudomonadota > Alphaproteobacteria > Acetobacterales > Acetobacteraceae > Rhodovarius. The sequence continues at coordinate 4,072 of JAPLOK010000086.1, forward strand.
CGGAGGCGACCTTGGCACCGCTGGAAATCCTGGACGGCTTCGGCCGTGCCGCCCCGCCCACCCCGGCCGCGACCGTGCTGCCCGCGGGCGAGCCGCCCATGCCCAGCGCCCGCCACCCGCCCGGCTGGTATGGCATGCCCGGTGCCGATGCCGCCTTCCGCCGCGCCTTGAATCTGGGACCGGCGCTGCCGGCATTGGTGCCGGCCGAACCGCCGCCCGGCGCGCGGCTGGGGCGCATCGAAGCCGTGCCGGCCGAGCGCGATCTGGGGCCTTGGCTGCTAGCTGCTGCGCTGATGTTGCTAGCAGTGGATTTGCTGGTCTCGCTGCGGCTGCGCGGGCTGTTGGGGCTGCGTGCGGCCACCGCCGCGCTGTTGCTGGTGGCGCTTCCGCTGGGGGCGCAGCCAGTGCCGGAGGCGGCGAACCAGACCCGCCTGGCCTTCGTCATCAGCGGCGATTCGGCGCTGGATGAATTGCAGCGCCAGGGGTTGCTCGGCCTGTCGGATTTCGTGAACCGGCGCACTGCGGTGACGCTGGCGGACCCGGTGGGGGTAACGCCGGGCGATACGGATTTGTCGCTGTTTCCGCTGCTGTATTGGGCGGTGCCCCCCGATGCGCAGGCGCTGTCACCGGCCGCCATCGCTTCGGTGAACGACTTCATGCGTCAGGGCGGGATCGTGCTGTTCGACACGCGCGATGAAGGCTCGGGCGAGGGGTTTTCCCCCGGCTCGCGCGCAGCGTTGCGGCGTGTTTCGCAGGGGCTGGCCATCCCGCCGCTGGCGCCGGTGCCGGAGGATCATGTGCTGCGCCGCGCCTTCTATCTGCTGCCCGAATTGCCGGGGCGCTTCGCGGGCGGGCAGGTCTGGGCGGCGCGCGACCAGGACCGGGCGAATGACAGTGTCTCGCCGGTGGTGATCGGTGGGCATGACTGGGCGGGGGCCTGGGCTGTGGATGCGCGCGGGCAGAATTTGCATGCGGCGGTGCCGGGCGGCGCGCGGCAGCGGGTGATGGCGTATCGGTTCGGGACGAATTTGGTGATCTACGCGCTGACGGGGAACTACAAGGGCGACCAGGTGCATGTGCCGGCGATCCTGGAAAGGCTCGGACAATGATCCAGGACTTCACCCGCATCGACATCGCGCCGGTCCTGCCGGTCTGGCTGCTCGCCCTGGTCACCGCCGTAGCACTTCTGGCGCTGATCCCGGCCTTGCTCCGCCGCGCCCGCGGCGTGTGGTGGCGCGCCGCAGCCTTTGCCGCCCTGCTGCTGGCGCTCGCCAACCCACGCCTGATTGCCGAAACCCGCGAAACCCGCCCCGACATCGCCCTCCTCCTCATCGACGCCTCCGATTCCACCCGCCTCGCCGCCGGCCGCGCAGACGCAATCACGACTGCCCGCCGCCGCATCGAGGAGCGCCTCGGCCGCATGGACCAACTCGAACTGCGCGTGGTCGAGGTGCCGGAGGGCGGCAACCAGGGCACGCGCCTTTTCGCAGCACTTGACCGCGCGCTGGCCGATATCCCGCGCGCGCGGCTGGCCGGCATCCTGGCCCTGACCGATGGCCAGGTGCATGACGTGCCCACCGCCGCCCCGGCCGATGCGCCCTTCCACGCTTTGCTGCCCGGCCGCCCCGGCCAGATCGACCGCCGCCTGCGGGTGATCGAGGCTCCGGGCTTCGGCATTGTCGGCCGCAGCGTGGAATTGCGCGTCATCATCGAGGATCTGGGGGCGCCCACCGCCACCGGCGGTGCGCGGCTGGCCATCCGCCGCGGCGGTGCCGCCGCACGCGAGGAATCCGTCCCCGTCGGCCGCGAGCACCGCATCGAAGTCCCGATCGAACGCGGCGGCCCGCTGGTCGTGGAATTGCAGGCCGAGGCGCGGCCCGATGAAGTCTCGGACGCGAACAACCGCGCCGTCATCACCATCAATGGCGTGCGCGATAGGCTGCGCGTGCTGCTGGTCAGTGGCGAACCGCATCCGGGCGAACGCACCTGGCGCCGCCTGCTGAAGGCCGATCCCGGCGTGGATCTGGTGCATTTCACCATCCTGCGCCCGCCAGAAAAGGATGACCTGACACCGCTGAACGAGCTCTCGCTCATCGCCTTCCCGGTGCGCGAATTGTTCCAGGTGAAGCTGCGCGAATTCGACCTGATCGTGTTCGACCGCTTCGCCAATCGCGGCATCCTGCCGCCGGCCTATATGCGGAATATCGCGGAATATGTGCGCGGCGGCGGCGCGCTGCTGGTCAGTGTCGGCCCTGAATTCTCGGGCGCGCCGAGCTTGGCCAACACGCCGCTGGGCGCTGTCCTGCCGGCGCGTCCGCTGCCGCCGCCACGCGCCGTGCGCGAGGCTGCCTTCCGCCCCGTGATCTCCGAACTGGGCCGCCGCCATCCGGTCACCGAGGGGCTGCACAACCCCAATTGGGGCCGCTGGTACCGGCTGCTGGCCAGCGAACAACGCGGAGGCACCAATCTGATGGAAAGCCCCGATGGCAATCCGCTGCTGGTGCTGGACCGCGTCGGCCAGGGGCGCGTGGCGCTGATGCTGTCCGACCATATCTGGCTCTGGGCGCGCGGGCATGATGGCGGCGGGCCGCACCAGGAATTGCTGCGCCGGACCGCACATTGGCTGATGCGCGAACCGGAGCTTGAGGAGGAGGACCTGGTAGCGCGGATCGAGGCCGGGCGGCTGCGCGTGGAACGCCGCACGCTTTCGCCCGATGCGCCGCCGGAACTGGGCATCACCCGCCCCGATGGCACCATCTTCCGCGCACCGCTGACCCGCGGCGAGGGCGGCCGCGCCATGCTGGACATCCCGGCCGAGGTCGCGGGCATGTGGCAGGTGGCCGACGGCCAGCGCATCGCCTTCGCCGCCGCCATGCCCGCCAATGCCCCCGAACTGGCCGATCTGCGCGCGGTGGCGGAAAGGCTAGCACCCATCGCGCAGGGCACTGGCGGCGGCATCCGCTGGCTTGGGGAGGGCAGCCTGCCCGATCTGCGGCGCGTGGCGGCGGGGCGGGAGATGTCGGGCGGCGGTGCCAATGGCTGGCTCGGCCTGCGGCGCAACCAGGACCATACGGTGATGGGCATTTCCGCCACCCCCCTGCTGCCGCCCTGGGCGGCGCTGCCCTTGCTGCTGGGCCTGGCGCTGCTGGCCTGGCGGCGCGAGGCGCGCTAGAACCGCGCCATGAAACGCGCATTGATCCTGACGGTGTTGCTGCTGCCTGTGCCGGCGTTGGCGCAGATGGGCGGCATGGGTGGCGCGGGCCCGGGTGGGCTGGGCGCGGCCGAGCGGCCTCGTGGTGAGGCGCCGCGCGAACGGCCGCAAGGTCTGCCCGGCCTGCAATCCCGCACAGCGCCTGCGATTCCACTGGCCGATGTCACGCGCGCGCTGAACCCGAACGAGATGCTGTTCGACTCGATTTCGCGCGGCGACGTGACCGCTGCGCGGGAGGCGGTGAATCGCGGCGCCGACACCAATTCGCGCAATGTGCTGGGGCTGACGGCGCTGGATTCGGCGGTGGATCAGGGCCGGCCGGAGATGATCTTCTATTTGCTGTCGCTGCGCGGTTCGGCGGGCAATGCGGCGCCGCCACCGGGTGGCGCGCCGCTGCCCCGTGGCCGCGCGCCCCGGCCCGAGCCTGCGCCACGCGTGGTCGCGACCGCACCCTCCGCGCCGGCGCCGCCGGCCAGGCCGCGGCTTTGGGCCAATGATGGTGGCGCGGCGCAGCCGGATGTGGGCTTCCTCGGCTTCGATGCCGGGCGGCCGGCGGGTGCCGCCCCGCGCACGGCGGAACCCACGGAGCGCCGCCGCCCTCGGGCGTAACGAACTGGGAAATTTCCCACCGACCCCCGCCGGGACTTGAAGTGGGAAGAAATTTCCCGCACACC
>JAPLOK010000083.1 GCA_026400775.1 Alphaproteobacteria bacterium
ATCATGTCCGGCGCGGCCTTGCGTAGCCAGGCGCGCACGGCGTCGAGCGGTTCAAAGAAGCCCCGCCATTCGGGGCGCGCGGCATGCCCGTTGTCATGCGCGAAGATCGCGCCGGGCGAATGGCTGATGCCGATGCCGGCGATGATGTGGGCCATTACGCGCCCTCCCGGAAGCTGGCGACGATCCGGGGCAGGGGCGTGCCCAGCGCGCCGCCGAGCTTGGCCAGCGCGTAGATGCTGGCGCCCATGGACGAGAGCGCGCGCCAGTCGCGCGCTGCCACCGCCGCGCGTTCCTCTGCCGTCAGGCCGGCGGCGTCGAGATAGGCGGCCTCGTCGCGCGCAAGGATGGCGCGTTGCTCCGGCAGGCGCAGCTGGTGGCCCAGGCGGTTGAGCGCGGCGCCCCGGGCCGCATCGGCGATGCCATACATCTCAGGGCAGGTCGAAGGCATTGGCGGTGGGCGCGGCCGCGCGGGAATAGCCCGGCGCGCAATAGGGACCGCCCTGGTGGCTTTCGATGGCAGGGTCGTTGGTGGTGATGTGGTCCAGCTGCTCTCGCCAGGCTTCGGCGCTGTCCTGTGGCTGCCAGCCGATGCGGTCGCGATGGTCCTCGCCCCAATAGCCGGCGGGGTTGGCGCTGCAGGCCCAGATCACCGCGTGGCCCAGGCGGGGTGCTGCAAGCGTGGCCCGCACCAGGCGCGCCAGATCGGCATAGGACAGCCAGGTGGAGAGCGCGCGCCGGTCGCGCGGTTCGGGAAAGCAGGAGCCGATGCGGTAGTTGATGTTTTCCACGCCGTGCTTGTCCCAATACAGGCGGCCCATGAGTTCGCCATAGGCCTTGGACAACCCGTAAAAGCTGTCGGGGCGGAAGGCGCAATCGGCGTCGAGCCGGGTCTCGCGCAGATGAAAGCCGATGCTGTGGTTGGAGGAGGCGAAAACCACGCGCGCGCCCTCCCGCCGGGCGGCTTCGTAGATGTGGTAGAGGCCGCGCAGATTCGGTCCGAACACCGTCTCGAACTGCATGTCGATGCTGACGCCGCCAAAATGCAGGATATGCGAGACGCCTTCGGCCAGCCGCGCGATGGTCACGCCATCGTTCAAATCCGCCGCTTCGAAACTGGCGTGTTCGGGCAATGCGTCAGGGAAGGGCACGATGTCGGTCAGGCGCAGCCGATGGCCCTGTGCGGCCAGTTCGCGCGCGAGCATGCGGCCGAGCGCGCCGGATGCGCCGGTGAGCAGGATGGGCTGCACGGGTTCCTCCATCGTGGGATGCGCAATAGGGTGCGCCTGGTGATGCAGTTGTCAAAGGGAAGCCTATGCTGACGATCGAACAGGCCGCCGATGCGCTGGCTGCGGGGCGGACCACAGCGCGCGCGCTGGTGGAGGAATCGCTGGCGCTGGTGGCGCGCCAGCCCAGCGCGTTCATGGACGTGCAGGCAGCGGCCGCGCGGGCGGCTGCGGATGCGCAGGACGCGTTGCGCCAGGCAGGGCGCGCGGGCCGCTATGCGGGGATTCCCGTTACGGTGAAGGACCTGTTCGACCAGGCCGGTTGCGTGACACGCGCGGGATCCGTCGCGCTCGAGGATGCGCAGCCGGCGGCGGCCGATGCCCCCGTGGTGGCGCGGCTGCAAGCGGCGGGTTTCGTGATCCTGGGCCGCACCAACATGGTGGAATTCGCCTTCAGCGGGCTTGGCGTGAACCCGCATTTTGGCACGCCCGCATCACCATGGGACCGCGCAACCGGCAGGCTGCCCGGCGGGTCTTCCAGCGGCGCCGCGGTGGCGGCGGCTGATGGGATGGGGTTCGGCGGGTTGGGCTCGGACACCGGCGGTTCTTGCCGGATTCCGGCGGCGCTGTGCGGCGTGGTGGGCTACAAGCCGACCGCCGCGCGCGTGCCGCTGGCAGGTGCGCTGCCGCTCTCCTTCAGCCTGGATTCCATCGGGCCGATCGCGCGCAGCGTGGCCTGCTGCCGCGCGCTGGATGGCGTGATCGCCGATGCGCCCGTCATACACGCACCGCTCGGGTTGGCCGGGCTGCGCTTGGCGGTGCTGCGCAACTATGTCGAAGAGGGGATGGAGGATGCTATCGCGCGCCCCTATGCCGCCGCGCTGTCGCGCCTGTCTGCCGCCGGTGCGCAGCTGACCGACCTGCTGCTGCCCGAGATCGAGGAACTGCCCGCGATCAACGCCACCGGTGGCTTCGCGGCCAGCGAGGCCTGGGCCTGGCATCGCTCGCTGATCGAACGCGCGCAAGATAGCTACGACCCGCGCATCCTGGCGCGCATCCGCCGCGGCGAGCGCATGAGCGCTGAGAACTACATCACGCTGATGCAGGCGCGGCGCGCGATGATCGGCCGCGTGGCGGCGCGCCTTTCGGGATATGATGCGGTGCTGATGCCGACTGTGCCGCTGGCGCCGCCGGCCATCGCCGCAGTGACCGAGGAGCGCGACTACAACCGCGTCAACATGCTGCTGCTGCGCAACACGAGTATCGCGAATTTCTTGGATGGGTGTTCGATCAGCCTGCCATGCCAGGCGCCTGGTGAGGCGCCGGCTGGGCTGATGCTGATGGCGATGGGCGGCGCGGATGCGCGGCTGTTCGCGGTGGCGGAGGCGGTGGAGGGGACGGTCAGCCCTGCGTATCCCGCTTGACCTCGGGGCGGTTCAGCAACTCGTTCATCTTCATCGCGTAGTCCAGCGCTTCGTCGGGCTGGAAATGGATCTCCGGCGCGCTGCGCAGACGCACGGCGCGCACCACTTCGCCGCGGATATAGGCATGGGCGCGGCGCAGTGCGGCGAATTCCTCGGCCGTGACGTCACGGCCCAGGGCGCTGATGAAGGCTGTCATGTGCTTCAGGTCCGGCGAGGCCCGGACTTCGGTCACAGTGATATGCACACCGACCAGCGCCGGGTCCCGAAACTCACCGCGCGTGAAGACGCCGGCCAATGCGTGGCGCACTTCTTCCGCCACGCGCAGCTGGCGTTGGGATGGCCCGGCCGCCGGGTCATGCGCGCGCTTGGACATGGGTAGGCTCTCCATCGGTCCTGCGCTCGACGCGGCAGGGGTTCATACCGGACAAATGGCACGACAAGCCGATGCATCGCACCGACACGAGTTTCTCCGGCCGCGTCGCGGCCGGCGCCGCCCACAAGCCATCGCCGCCCGCGATACCGCCGTGCGGCGGAAGCCAAGCGCGCTTGCGCGCGCCCAGCGCCTGAGGGCACAA
>JAPLOK010000456.1 GCA_026400775.1 Alphaproteobacteria bacterium
GAACAAGCTGCTCGTGAAGCGTGAACGGCGGGAACCGCCGACCGCGGCCGAGTAGCCTGGATGGACGTTCTGCGCCACGCGCTGCATCCTTGCCGCCACCAAGTGGGAAGGAAGCGCGATGGCGCAGAATGGCGCGCTGGCTGGCGTGAAGGTTCTGGATTTGACGGCGGTGGTGCTGGGCCCGCTGGCGACCCAGGTATTGGGTGATTTCGGCGCCGATGTGATCAAGATCGAACCCGGCACGGGCGATCTGATGCGCACCAATGGCACGCCCCGCACGCCTGGGCTGGGCTCGATCTTTCTGGCGCTGAACCGCAACAAGCGCAGCCTGGCGATGGATCTGAAACGGCCTGAGGCCAAGGCGGTTCTCCGCCGGCTGATCACCCAGGCCGATGTGCTGGTGCACAATATGCGCCCCGCCGCCATGGCGCGGCTCGGCTTCTCGCCGGAGGCCTGCCTGGCCATCAATCCACGGCTGGTCTACGCGGCCGCGCCCGGCTTCGGCCAGGATGGCTGCGACCGAGGCCTGCCCGCCTTCGACGATATCATCCAGGCCGCCTGCGGCATGGCCGACATGGTCAGCGAGGGCGAGGCGACACCCAACTACGTGCCGAGCCTGATCGCCGACAAGACCACCGGCATGGCACTCGCCCAGGCGGTGCTGGCAGCACTTTTCGCGCGCGAACGCACAGGCGTGGGCCAGGCGGTGGAAGTGCCCATGCTCGAGACCATGGTCAGCTTCCTGCTGGCCGAACACATGGGCGGTCTGACCTATCCCGGCAGCGATGTGGCACCCGGCTATCGGCGCGTGACCAAGGGCGGGCGCCGGCCCATGCCCACCGCGGACGGCCACATCGCGCTGCTGCCCTATTCCGGCGAGGACTGGCTGAACCTGTTCGGTGAGGTGGGACGACGCGATGAAGCGGCCGCACTCGGCGTCGAGGACCGCACCACGCGCAACGCCAATATCCAACGCATCTATACCGTGCTCGAGACCATCACCCGCACCAAGACCACGGCGGAATGGCTCGCGATCTGCCGCCGGCTGGACATTCCGGCGATGCGCCTGATCCCGGTGGCAGAACTGCCCGAACAGCCGCATCTGCGCGAGGTGGGCATGTTCGAGATCGTGCAGCATCCGCATGCCGGCGAGATCCGCGTGATGCGCCCGCCCACGAAGTTCAGCGCGACGCCCGCCAGCATCCGCCGCCCCGCGCCGCGCCTGGGCGAACACAACAACGAAATACTGACCGAGGCCGGCTACACCCAAGACGATATCGCCACGCTGAAAGGCGCTGGCATCCTGCAGGAGAGCGCGTGATGAATGACGCCGTGCTGGTGGAGGTGGCCGACGGTATCGCCACCGTCACCATGAACCGCCCCGACAACCGCAACAGTCTCGACCCCGAGATGCAGGATGCGTTGCTGCATCATTTTGCCGCGCTCGATGCGGATGGCGGCGTGCGGGTGGCCATCCTGACTGGCGCGGGCAGTGCGTTTTCGGCCGGCGGCAATGTGAAGCGCATGGCAAGCTCGGGCGTGGAGCGCACGCCGGCGCAATCGCGCGGCTATTACCGCCATGGCATCCAGCGGCTGCCCTTGCTGTTCGAGCGCCTGGAAATCCCGGTCATCGCCGCCGTGAACGGCCCCGCGATCGGCGCGGGCTGCGACCTGACCTGCATGTGCGACCTGCGCGTCGCCGGCGAATCCGCGCGCTTCGCCGAGAGCTTCGTGAAGCTCGGAATCATTCCCGGCGATGGCGGCGCCTGGTTGCTGCCGCGCGTGGTGGGCTTCGCGCGCGCCGCCGAAATGGCGCTGACCGGTGACATGCTGGATGCGCGCGCGGCGCTGGAGGCCGGGCTTGTTTCACGCGTGGTGCCCGATACGGCGCTGCTGGAATCGGCGCGCGCGCTGGCCGCGCGCATCGCCGCCAATCCGCCGGTGGCGGTGCGCATGGCGCGGCGTTTGCTGCGCGAGGCGTGGAACGCGAAGCTCGACCACATCCTGGAATTGTCGGCCGCCATGCAGGCCGTGGCGCACACCACCGATGACCACAAGGAGGCGCTGGCCGCGATGCGTGAGAAGCGCGCGGGCGTGTACAAGGGTGGCTGATTTCGCGGAGGGTCTGCTGGCCGGAAAACGCATCCTGGTGACAGGCGGCGGCACCGGGCTTGGGCTTGCGATGGCCCGGCGCTTCGTGGCCCTGGGGGCGACGCTCATCATCTGTGGGCGGCGCGCCGATGTGCTGGCCAAGGCCGGCGCCGAACTGCCCGCCACCACCCATGTCTGTGATCTGCGCGACCCCACGGCGGTGGATGCGATGCTCGACGCCGCGGGCCCCGTCGACGTGCTGGTCAACAATGCGGCCGCGAATTTTCTCGCCCGCACCGAAACCTTGTCGCACCGGGCGCTCGATGCCGTGCTTGGCACCACGCTGCATGGTGCCGCCTATGCCACGCTTGGCGTGGGCAAGCGCTGGATCGGCGAGGGACGGCCGGGCGTTGTGCTTTCCATCCTGACGCTGTCGGCGCTGTCGGGCGGCGCCTTCACCATGCCGTCGGCCATGGCCAAGGCGGGCGTATTGGCGATGACGCAATCGCTCGCCGTGGAATGGGGGCGGCATGGCATTCGCCTGGTTGCCATCGCGCCCGGTTCCTTCCCCACCGAAGCCGCGACTGCGCGGCTGCGCCCCGATGGCGTGGACACGCTGAAAGGCATCCCACTGCGCCGCGACGGCGCGCGCGAGGAACTGGCCAATCTGGCCGCCTTCCTGGTCTCGGACCTGGCCGCCTACATCACCGGCGAATGCGTCGTGGCCGATGGCGGCAAGCGCCTGCTCGACGGCCCGCGCAGCGGCGTGCGCGAGATGCTGGACTGGGACGAGGCTGCCTGGGCACGCCAGCGCGCGGCGACACCCGCCCGATGAGCGAGACCCTGTTCGACATCACCGATGGTGTGGCCACCATCACGCTGAACCGGCCCGAAAAGCTGAACGCCTGGAACCCGGCGATGGAGGCGGAACTGCGCGCGCATATCGCCGCAGCCCATGCCGACCGCGCGGCGCGCGTGGTGCTGCTGACCGGCGCGGGGCGTGCGTTTTGCGCGGGCGCTGATCTCTCCGCGGTGAACGATCCGCAGCGGCCCCAGCCGGTCTTCGAGGGCATCACCACGCCACCCGGCCCCGCGCCCGCGCGCGAGGATTTTTCGCGCCGCTACAGCTACCTGCTGAACCAGGACAAGCCCGTCATCGCCGCCATCAACGGCGCGGTGGCCGGCGTGGGTCTTGCCATCACGCTCTATGCCGATCTGCGCCTGATGGCGGCCGGCGCAAAATTGACCACGGCCTTCGCGCGGCGCGGCTTGGTCGCCGAGCACGGCATGGCCTGGATGCTGCCGCGCCTGATCGGCATGCAGAACGCGGCCGAGCTGCTGCTCTCGGGCCGTACCGTCACGGCCGAGGAAGCCGCAGCATTCGGCCTTGTGCGTGTGCTGCCCGCCGAGGGCTTCGCCGCCGCCGCGCGCGCCATCGCCGCGGACTGGGCGGCGCATTGCTCGCCGCGCAGCCTGCGCGTGATCCGCCGGCAATTGCAGCTTTCCGCCTTCCAGACCCTGTCCGAGGCCATCACGCTGGCGGAACAGGAACAGCGCGATTCCCGCGGCAGCGCCGACCGTGCCGAGGGCATCGCCGCCTTCCGCGAAAAGCGTGCGCCGCGCTTCACCGGGGAATGAGCATGCGCCACATCGACATCCCCGCCCCTGGCGGCACCATCCCCGCACAGATTTTCGGCGCAGGCCCGCCCGTGCTGTTCCTGATGGATGCGCCGGGCGTCCGGCCGGTCCTGGTCTCCATGTGCCAGCGCATCGCGGCCAGCGGCCACACGGTGCTGCTGCCCAATCTCTACTGGCGTTGGTGCCGCGAATCAGCACTCGACCGCTGCGAATTCGAAAAGCCCGACAGCGCCGAACGCACGCGCATCTTCGGCATGGCCAATGGCCTGACCAATGCGATGTTCGCCGAGGACCTGCCTGCATTGCTCGACGCGATGGGTGCGACACCCGACAACCCCGCCAGCGCGGTGGGCTATTGCATGTCCGGCCGCTTCGCGATGATGGCGCTGGCGAACCACCCTGATCGCGTGCGCGTCGCAGCGTCCTACTACGGCACGCGCATGGTGCTGGACACGCCGGATTCACCGCATCTGTGGTACCCGAAGATGCGCGAGGGCCGCGCCTATCTCGCCTTCGCCGAGGACGACCATTACGTCCCCCTCGATCGGCTTCCGATCATCCGCGCCGCCCTCGAGCAAGGCGGGCTGCGCCACGAGATCGAGGTCTATCCGAACACCACACACGGCTTCGCCTTTCCCGACAGCCGCGGGTATGACGCACCCGGAGAGGCGCGCCATTGGGAGACCCTGCTGCCGCTGCTGCGGCGGCTTACATGCAGCAGCTGATCGTGTAGCCGCCGATGCGGCTGGCGTGAAACTTCATCTTGTCGCCCTGCGCCACCTTGGGCTGCGCGCGCCTTCGGCGATCGCCGCCTCACTCGCCAACAGCCGCTCCTTTGGCGGCACACGCACATGAAGCATGGAATTGTCGAACATGCTGATCGAGAAGCCTGTGATGCTCTTCGGCAGCTTCAGCCCCACACCGGCATGGGCGCATGGCCACCTGAATGCCGCCAGCTTCGTGGGCACCGGAGAGATCTTGCCCTTGAAGTGCTTCCTGTTCCCGGCGGAGCAGCATGTCACCAGCGTCCCGAACGCCTCGTAATCCTCGATCGACGCGCGCTCGATGGCTTTCTTGGCCGGGTTCTTGGCGGGGTGGCTGCCGGGCGCAGGATCAGCCGCGCTTCAGGGCGCGCAGTCAGGCGTAGGGCGGCTTGTGATGGCCGGTGGGCGAGAGGGTGAAGATCTCACAGCCCTGTTCGGTGACGCCGAGCATGTGTTCGAATTGCGCCGAGAGGCTGCGGTCGCGCGTGACGGCGGTCCAGCCATCATCCAGGATTTTCACCTCGGGGCGGCCGGCATTGACCATCGGCTCGATGGTGAAGAACATGCCGGGCTTCAGCACCGGGCCTTCGCCGGGTTTTCCGAAGTGCAGCACATTGGGCGGCGCGTGGAAGGTGCGGCCGATGCCATGGCCGCAGAAATCCCGCACTACGGAAAAGCGGTGCTTTTCCACGTGGGTCTGGATGGCGTGACCGATATCGCCCAGCGTCGCGCCGGGGCGCACGGCTGCAATGCCGCGCATCATGGATTCGTAGGTCACATCCATCAGCAGCCGCGCCTTCGTATTGGCCTGGCCCGCCACGTACATGCGGCTTGTGTCGCCATGCCAGCCATCGAGGATGACGGTCACATCGATGTTGATGATGTCGCCGTCGATCAGCGCGCGCTCACCAGGGATGCCATGGCAGACAACATGGTTGATCGAAGTGCAGGAGGATTTGGTGTAGCCGCGATAGCCCAGCGTCGCCGGTGTGGCGCCGCGCGCCATGGTCCAGTCATGGATGATGCGGTCGATCTCGCCGGTGGTGATGCCGGGGCGCACATGCGGGCCAATCATGTCCAGGCATTCCGCGGCCAGGCGACCGGCGCGGTGCATGCCCAAGAAGTCCTCGGGGCGGTGGATCGGGATGCGGCGGCTATCGCCGGGAGATTGTTCCATTGGTGCCAAGATGCTGTGGGCAAGGGCCGACCGCAAGCGGCGTCTGGCTCCGGCGGTAGGATTCGAACCTACGACCAACGGATTAACAGTCCGCTGCGCTACCGCTGCGCCACGCCGGATCAGCCGTGGGCGGGGATTATCACCGTGATCGTCACGCCGCAAGTAAGCCCCCCGCGCAACATGCAGAAGCTGGCGCTGCGCCCGGAACATCCGGCCGCAGCTGAACTGGCGTAGTCACCGCCAAGGACGAACACGACGCGGCATGCGGTTGAGTGAAAGAACGGTAGCTGGGAGAAAAGATAAGGTCCGAGGCGGAATCGAACCGCCCTAGGGGGATTTGCAGTCCCGTGCCTAACCAATCGGCCATCGGACCTCAGGCGTCCGTATATCGGCCTCGCGGGCGGCATGGTCAAGCGCGGCCGGCGCCCGCTATAACGCGCATCGAGGTTCGTGGAGCGAGCCCCGCGGTTGGCGAGCAGCGGCTGGGTTAATCGGTCCACCACAAGGACAGGCAAGAGCGATGGAATACGCGCACCACCGCAAATTCATGGTTGATGGGCAGTTGCGCCCGAACAAGGTGACCGATCCGGGCATCCTGGCCGCCATGGCCCGGCTTCCGCGCGAGGCTTTTGTGCCGGCCGCGTATCGCTCCCGTGCCTATGCTGATGCCGATGTGCCGCTGCTGAACGGGCGCGCCATGATGCAGCCGATGATGTTGGCGCGCCTGGTGCAGGCTCTTGCGGTCAGGCTCGGCGAAGCGGCCTTGGTGGTGGGTGCGGCCAGCGGCTATTCGGCAGCCCTGCTGGCCGATCTCGGCGCTTCCGTCACTGCGCTGGAAGCGGATCCCGTGCTGCTGGCGGCCGCGCGCATGGCGCTGCCCGGTGCCGTGCCCGGTTCGCAGCCGGTGCTGGCCGAGGGGCCGCTGGCCGAGGGCTGGCCCGCATCGGCGCCCTATCGGGTCATTCTGGTCGATGGCGCGGTGCAGGCGCTGCCCGATTCGCTGACCGCGCAGCTGGCCGAGGGCGGCTGCCTCGCCACGATCATCGCCCTGCCTGGCCGCATGCCTCGCGCGGTGCTGCTGCGTCGCATCGGCGGCGCGCTGGACAACACGGTGCTGTTCGACGCATCCGCCCCAAACCTGCCCGGTTTTGCGCGTGAGGCCGCCTTCAGCCTCTGACGGGCGCTGTTGCACACCGCAACACAACCTTGCACCGCGGAGGTGGCGAAAGCTCTCGCCCTGCGGCATACATGTGGTCATGCGACACCTGATCCGAATCGGCCTTCCCGCATTGGCCCTTCTGGCCGCCAACCCTGTCGGTGCACAGACCCTGCAGGAGGCGCTGGCAGCGGCCTACAACAACAACGCCACTTTGCTGGCCGCGCGCGCGCAGCTGCGCGCCGTTGATGAAGGTGTGCCGCAGGCTTTGGCCGGCTGGCGGCCCTCGGTGGTGCTGAATGCCAATGCGGGCTGGACGGCGCAGAATGCCTCCAGCCGCAACCAGCGCATCTTCTCGGACGGCAGCTCGCAATTCATCGCACCGACCGGCACCGTCTTCGACCCGGTGACGGGCCTGGCGCTGCCGGGCGCGCAGCCCATCCCGCAGCCGCTGCATACCGGCCGCGCGCCCAACGGCGCCAATATCACGGTCACGCAGCCGGTGTTCCGCGGCGGGCGCACCGTCGCATCCGTGCGCCAGGCCGAGAACCGCGTGCTGGCCCAGCGCTCGCGCCTGTTCCAGACCGAGCAGCAGGTCATGCAGGAAGTGACCAGCGCCTATGTCCAGGTCATCCGCTTCCAGGAAGAAGTTCGCCTGAACATCAACAATGAGCAGGTGCTGACGCGCCAGCTGCAGGCCACCAATGAACGCTTCCGCGTGGGCGAGATCACAAGAACCGACGTGGCCCAGGCCGAATCGCGCCTCGCCGGCGCACGCGCCACGCGCGCCCAGGCGGAGGGCCAGTTGCAGACCGCGCGCGCCGTGTTCCAGCGCCTGGTGAACGAGGCGCCGCAGCGCCTGGTGGCGCCGCAGCCCTTGCGCGTGACGCTGCGCAATGGCGATGAGGCACGCAGCCTGGCCGCGGCGAACAACCCCGCCGTGGTCGCGGCCCTGTTCGACGAAGCCGCCGCGCGCGATGCGATCGCGGTGCAGATGGCAGCGCTGCTGCCGCAGGTGACGGTGACGGCGCAGGGCTTCCGCAACGACAACCAGCTCTCGCCGGGCTCGCGCACCGAGGGTGGCTCCATCACCGCGAATCTTTCGGCGCCGATCTTCCAGGGTGGTGCCGAGCACAGCGCCGTGCGCCAGGCGCGGCAGACCTCCCAGCAGGCACGCGCCCTGGTCGAGGATGCGCGGCGGACCGCTGTGCAGGCCGCCGCCTCGGGCTGGGAGACTTTGGGCAGCACCCGCGCGCAGGTGGCGGCGAACCGGGCGCAGATCCGCGCTGCCGAGATCGCGCTGGACGGCGTGCAGCGCGAGGCGATCGTGGGCAGCCGCACCACGCTCGATGTGCTGAATGCCGAGCAGGAACTGCTCAACGCGCGCGTCTCGCTGGTGCGGGCGCTGGCCGAGCAGATCAATGCCTCGTATGTGATCAACGCGTCGATCGGGCGGTTGACGGCGCAGGATCTCGGCCTGCCGGTCGAGATCTATGACATGCGCGCCTATTACAATGCGGTGCGCGACCGTTGGGTGGGTTTCGGCGATTACGCGCGCAGTGCGGCGCGCTGAGCGGAGGACGGCATGAGCGGCAATAAAGGCCCCGCGGAACCCTCGATGGATGACATCCTGGCGTCCATCCGCAAGATCCTGAACGAGGATGAGACC
>JAPLOK010000103.1 GCA_026400775.1 Alphaproteobacteria bacterium
CAGCGCGCGCCAACGCCCGCTCTCGCAAATCGTCTGAGTATGGCCGCATCCCCGCTGGCCTCCTGTCCAGCAGGAAGCTTGAATCAGAAACTCAGCCGCGCCGGAATCCCGATTCTATCAAAAGACAGCATGCTCTAGCCGCGCCTGCAGCAGGCGCCGCAGCCCGGGCGGGATCGCGGCCTCATCCAGCCGCCGCTTCGCGACATCGATCGCGACCTCCGCGCGCATCATGCGCAGCATGGGGTGGTTGATGCCGGTGCGCTCGATGTCATCGACGCAGCGGGGACAGAGGGCGCTCCGTGCCTCGCGCAGGGCGTCGGCCAGCGCGGCGTGGCGGCTCTGTGCCATGGCGGGCGCGGCGCAGATCAGCAGCGCCACCACGAGCCAGCGCATCACGCCAATTCCATACCCGCCACGGCCAGAATGGTCAGCAGGCTGGCGGACATGCCGCGCAGGCTTTCCTCGGGTTCCACATCGATCCATTCGTCCAGACTATGCGCCCGGCCGCCGCGGCCGCCACTGCCGATGCGCAGCGCGGGAATGCCGAGCGACATAGGGATATTGGCATCCGTGCTGCTGGCTTCGTAGCTGGCGCGATAGCCGAATTGTTCGACGGCGGCGGTGGTGGCGGTGATGATGGGCGAGCCGTGTGCGGTCTCGCCGGCGGGGCGGTCGCCTATGGTCGTGATCTCGGTTGCGATCTCGCCATCGCGGGTGTCCCGCGCCGCGTTCTCTTCGCGCACCGCGTCGGCGATGATGGCGCGGAAGCTGGCGTCCAGGCGGGCCAGCTCGGCCGCGCTACGGCTGCGCAGGTCTACGTCGATCCGGACCTCGTTCGGGATCGCGTTGACCGAGGTGCCGCCGGCCACGATGGACACGCAATGCGTCGTCTGCGGCTCACGCGGGACCGGGATGGCGCCGATGCGCTGCACTGCCATGGCCATCGCGTACATCGGATTCACCAGGCCGAAGGCGCCGAAACTGTGCCCGCCGGGCCCGCGAAACGTGACACGGTATCGCTTGGAACCGACGCCGGAGGTGACGATGCGATCCACCTCCGGGCTGTCCACGGTGAGGAAGGCATCGATCTTCCCGGCGTGCCGGCCCTTGGTGAACAGGTGCCGCACGCCGCGCAGGTCGCCCAGGCCTTCCTCACCCACATCGCCCACGAACAGGATGTCAGCGCGGGTGCGGATGCCCGCGGCGTCCATGGCGCGCAGGAAGGCCAGGTTCACGGCCAGGCTGCGCGTGTCATCGCCGACGCCGGGTGCCATCAGCCTGGTGCCTTCGCGCTTCACGCGCACATCGGTGCCGGCGGGGAAGACGGTGTCCAGATGGGCTGCCACCACCAGCGTTTCGCCATTGCCGAAGCCGCGGCGGCGGCCTAGCACATTGCCCACCTCGTCCTGCTCGACCTCTTCCAGGCCATGGGCGCGCAGCATGTCCAGATAGGCCGCCGCGCGCGGGCCTTCGCCGAAGGGCGGGGCGGGGATTTCCGTCAGGCGGATGATGTCCTCGACGGTGCGGTCATGTTCGGCGCGCAGCACCGCGCAGGCGAGCTTGAAGCGCTCATGCGCGAAGATGGTGGCGGCGTCGCTCATCAGCCTGGCCGCGCGCCGGTGAGTTCGACCATGGCGCGCCAGCGCGGCGCCTCGGCACGGATGAAGGCCTCGGCCGCGGCTGGGCTCGGCTGGGTGACGGGCACATAGGCCAGGCGCGCCAGCAGGGTGGCGAATTCCGGCTGCGCTGCGATGCGTTGCAGGGCGTTGAAGATGCGCATCAACTCTGCCTCGGGCGTGGCGGGATGCATCATCAGCATGTTCCAGGTGCGGATGTCGATCTGCGCGGTGGCCGGCGTTTCGC
>JAPLOK010000335.1 GCA_026400775.1 Alphaproteobacteria bacterium
CATCGATCGTGAACGGCCCATTGCTATAGGCAAAGCCCAGCCCGACGCCGGATTGCGAGGTGTCGACGGCGCGGAAACGGTCGCGCACCACCTGGGTCAACTGCGTCGTCTGGCCGATTTGTTGCCGCAGGGTCTGCGACAGCGCATTGCTGCCAAAGGAGCGCAGCGCGGCCACATCCAGCGTGTTCAACTGGCCGCTGCTGATCGAGACCGGCGCGAAGGACAAGGTCGCCCGCCCGCCAAGCCCCGGCACCGAGCCGGAGATATCCACCGGCGCGGAGAATTCCTCCAAGCGGTCGAGGCCCGCCGAGCCGGTGCGGCTGCGGAAACCAATGCCGCCCTGGATACGCGCCGCAGTCTCCTCGCGCACCTGGGTCAATTCGCGTGCGATTTCCGACGACAACGCGTCGGACTGCAAGGGCGAGACGCCGCCCTGCGCGCCGGTGCGCGAGAGCATGCGGAAGGGGTTGTCGAAGGCGCCGCGCTGCATGCTGCCATCGGGCACATCGGGCCGGATGCCCTGGGCACGGCGCTGTTCGGCCGCCAGTTCCAGCGCGCGCAGCGCACGGCCGGAATTGCCGCCGGCGCGCGCGATGCGCGCTTCCATCAGCGCCACGCGCGGGTCATTGGGGTTCAGTGCCCGTGCCTCGACCAGCAGCGCCTCGGCGCGGCCGAAATCGCGAGACGAAATGGCGGCCTCGATCGCGCCGAGCCGCGCATCGAGGTTGCGCGGATCGCGCTGCAGGATGCCTTCGGTAATCTGCCGCGCGGGCTGCGCCTGGCCTGCGCCCTGGTACAGCCGTGCGAGCGCGAGATTCGCCGGCACCGAGGTCGGGTCGCGTTGCAATGCGGGCGCCAGCGTGTCGAAGGCGCGTGCCTGGTCGCCGCGTTCGTTCAGGCGGTCCGCGGCCTGGATCGCAAGCCCGGTGGACAAGGCCGCGGCCTGACGCCGGTCTTCCGAGGACAGGCCGGGTGCTGCTTCCAGGCTGCGCGACAGCGCCTGCGCTTCGGCCGTGGCGCCGGCACCCAGCAGGGCCGAACTCACCGCAATGCGCGCCGAAGCCCCCGAGCGCGGATTGCCATTGATGAAGGCGCGCCCTGCTTCCTGCGCGCCGATGCGGTCATTGGCGAGGGCCAGCGCCCGGATGGCCGAGGCCGCACCCGAACCGCTCGGGTCCGGCCGGCCGGCCAAGGCGACCAGCATCGCCCGGCCCTCGCTGCGGCGGCCGGCCTGGTACATGGCCAAGGCCTGCCGCGCCTCGCCATCCACGCGCGCGCCTTGCGCCAGGCGGTTCATGTCAGGCGTGCGCAGCCGCACGGGGATGCCGGCCAGATAGCGCGCCGAATCCTCCGGCCGGCCATCTTCGTTGGCGAACAGCGCCGCTGCGTAGATCTGGTCCGGCGTGCCGGCGCCGCCCATCACGCTGGCTTCGACCAGTTGCCGGCCTTCCGCGCCGCGGCCCATGCGCGCCAGCAGACGCGCCAGATCCAACCTGGCCCAGGGGTTGGCGGGGTCCAGGCGGATGGCCTCGCTCAATAGCGTGGCCGCACGCATGGAATCGCCGGTGCGGCCGGCTTCGGTGCGCAGCGCATTGGCGCGCTGCTCGCCCGGGCTGCCGCCGGCCAGGTTGCCGAAACGCGCCTGCAACTGCTCCGCTTCGGCGAAACGGCCGGACTGGTTCAGCACCTGGATCAGGCCGGATGCCGCAGCACCCAGATTGGGCCGGCGCGACAGCGCCGCGCGATAGCGGGCTTCGGCGCCCGCGAGGTCCCCGCGGCGCAGTGCCAGGTCGCCCAGCAGGGCCTCGGCATCGGCGCGGTCGGGGGTGTTGCGCGAAATCGCGCTGCGCAGCGCGGATTCCGCCACGGCCAGATTGCCAGCCTCCAGCGCCCGACGAGCGGTCGAGAGCTCGACCGAATAGGCCGCGCCATCCAGCGCCGACTGCCATTGCGGCCGGCTGTCCGGGTTGGCGGCGATGGCGCGTTCGAAGAATTGCCGCGCCTCGCCGAAGCGGCCTTCACGCAGCCGGGCCAGGCCCAGGCCGCCCAGGGCGTCGCTGTCATTGGGGTTGGCGGCAACGGCAGCCTCGAAGTCGCGTCTTGCATCGCCGACGCGGCCGGCCTGCAGTTGTTCGAAGCCACGGATGCGCTGTTCCGCCACCGGATCGGGGCGGCCGCTGGGTGCGTTGCGCACCTCCTCGAGCCGTTGCGCGATGGCGGTGTCGTTGGGGAAGCGCTGCAGAAAGGCTTCTAGGTCGGCCAGCGCCGCGGGGTTTGCGCCCTGCCACAGCAAGGCCTGGCGCCAGGCGGCATTGGCGGCAGTCGAAACTTCGGGGTTCTGCGACAATTGCCGCAGCCGCTGGATGGCATCGGCGCGGGTCGCATCACGGAACGACAGGGTCTGCGCCACGGCCAGCTGCACGCGCTGGTCCTGCGGGAAGCGGCGGGCCAGGCGTTGCAGCCCATCGCGCGCTTCGGTGTAGCCGGCTTCGGTGCCGGCCAGCGTCTGGTAGAATTCAACCGCGAAATTATCCGGCGGCTGCTGCCCGCGGAACAATTCGCGGTAGCGCGCAATCGCTTCAGCGACGCGACCGGCCTGGGCCAGGCGGCGGGCCTCGGCCAAGGCGCCCTGGTCGACCGTGGCGGCACGGATGGTGATGTCCGTCTCGGCGACCCGCGGATCATTGGGCGCGGCCTGCCGCAGACGGCCCAGGAAGGCTTCCGCGGCGTTGCGATTGCCAAGCTGCGCCTGGGCCTGCGCGGCGCCGGCCAGGGCGTCGGCATTGCGCGGATCGACCGCCAGCACGCGTTCAAGCGTGCGCACCACCAGCTCGGGGCGGTTCTGCAAACGCCAGTAATTGGCCTGCTCCAGCAGCGCCTGCACGCCGCGCGTATCCTGCGCGAAGGCGGCAACAGGCAGCGCCAACGCGGCGCCAAAGGCCGCGGAGAGAAGGCGTGCGCGGCGCGTCATCGGCTGGTCCTCGCGCGCAGGCGCAGCGCGGCACGGCGGCGCAGGACCCAGAACAGCGGGGCTGCGACCAGGAAGGCGGCCAGCAGCATCAGCCCCAGCACCGCCAGCGGCTGATCAGCCAGATAATGTTGCGGCCACAACCACAACGGCAGTGCGCCGACCGTGTAGGTGGAACCCAGGCGGAAGCCTTCCACGCGGCCGCC
>JAPLOK010000454.1 GCA_026400775.1 Alphaproteobacteria bacterium
CCGCTGGTGGGCGCGCTGATCATCATGCTGGTGCGCGGAGATGATGCGACGGTCGCCTCCAACGCGCGCTGGGCGGCGCTTTGGACCTCGCTGATCGTCTTCGCACTGTCGCTGATCCTGTGGTTCCAGTTCGACAAGTCCACCGCCGATTTCCAGTTCCAGGAACGCGTGGAATGGCTGGGTGATTTCGGCGTCTCCTACCACCTCGGCGTCGATGGTATTTCGGTGCTCTTCGTGCTGCTGTCGACGCTGCTGACGCCGCTGTGCATCCTCGCCTCCTGGGAAAGCGTGCGCACCCGCGTTCGGGAATTCATGGTCGCCTTCCTGGTGCTGGAAACCATGATGATCGGCATGTTCGTCTCGCTGGACATGCTGCTTTTCTATATTTTCTTCGAAGGCGTGCTGATCCCGATGTTCCTGATCATCGGCGTCTGGGGCGGCGCGCGGCGCGTCTACGCGGCCTATAAATTCTTCCTCTACACCTTCGCCGGCTCGGTGCTGATGCTGCTGGCCATCATCGCGCTGTGGTACGGCGCCGGCACAACCGACATCCCCGACCTTCTGGCCTGGGACGTGCCCGCCAGTTGGCAGCACCTCATCTTCCTCGCCTTCTTCGCCTCCTTCGCGGTGAAGGTTCCGATGTGGCCCGTGCACACCTGGCTTCCCGACGCCCACGTCGAAGCGCCCACCGCGGGCTCCGTCATTCTGGCGGGCGTGCTGCTGAAAATGGGCGGCTACGGCTTCATCCGTTTCTCCATGCCCATGCTGCCCGAGGCCAGCGCCGATTTCGCGCCGCTGATCTTCGCGCTCTCCGTCATCGCCGTCGTCTACACCTCACTCGTCGCACTCGCGCAGACCGACATGAAAAAGCTCATCGCCTACTCGTCAGTCGCGCATATGGGCATCGTCACCATCGGCGTCTTCACCTTCAACCAGCAGGGGATCGAGGGCGCACTGTTCCAGATGCTCAGCCACGGCGTTGTCTCCGGCGCGCTCTTCCTCTGCGTCGGCGTCCTGTATGACCGTGAGCACACGCGCGAGATCGCGCGCTATGGCGGCGTGGCCAAGATCCTGCCCGCCTATGCGCTGGTGTTCATGCTCTTCACCATGGCCAGCGTGGCACTCCCCGGCACCGCGGGTTTCCCCGGCGAATTCCTGGTGATTGTCGGCGCATGGGCGGTCTCGCCCTGGCTCGCGCTCGGTGCCGGCCTCGGCATGATCCTGGGCGCGGCTTACATGCTGCTGCTCTACCGCCGCGTCGCCTTCGGCAAGATCACGCGCGACAATCTGCGCGCCATGCTGGATCTTTCGCCGCGCGAACACGCGGTCTTCGCGCCGTTGATCGCACTCACTCTCTGGATGGGCATCTCGCCGCAATCCTTCACGCAATTCTTCGAGGCGTCGGTCGCGCAACTCGTCACGCAGCATCACGCCGCGTTGGCGGTCACGCGCCTGGCGGGGATGCAGTGACATGAACTGGACTCTCGCACTCCCCGAACTCGTCCTTGCCATCGCCGGCCTCTTTATCCTGATCGGCGGGGTGATCCCCAAGCGTGACACGACCTTCCCCGTCACCATGGCCGTTGTCGGCGCGCTGGTCCTGGCCGCCGCACTGATCCTGGCGCAGCCCGAAGGCACCGCCTTCGCCGGCCAATACGTGGCCGACAGCTTCAGCCGCTTCATGAAGCTGCTCGCCATCCTGGGCGCGGCACTCGGCATCGTGATGGCGATGGACTGGAACGAGAAGGAAGGCATCGCGCGCTTCGAATTCCCGGTCCTCATTCTCTTCGCCACCGTCGGCATGATGGTGATGATCAGCGCCAATGACCTGATGGCGCTCTACATGGGCCTCGAACTGCTCTCGCTGCCGCTCTACGTCATCGCCTCGATCGACCGTGACAACCCGCGCAGCGCCGAAGCCGGCCTGAAGTATTTCGTCCTCGGTGCGCTGGCCTCCGGCCTGCTGCTCTACGGCGCGTCGCTGGTCTATGGCTTCACCGGCACCACCAATTTCGACCGTATCGCCGAGGCGCTGTCCTCCCCGCAAGGCGTCTCCGCCGGCGTCATCGTGGGCATCGTCTTCATCATCGCGGCCCTGGCCTTCAAGGTGTCGGCGGTGCCGTTCCATATGTGGACGCCCGACGTCTATGAAGGCGCGCCCACACCCGTCACCGCCTTCTTCGCCGCCGCCCCGAAAATCGCCGCCGTGGCGCTTCTCACGCGCGTCCTTGCGGGCCCCTTCGGCGATGTCACCGCGCAATGGCAGCAGGTCATTATCCTTGCCTCGCTCGGCTCCATGGTGCTGGGCGCCTTCGCCGCCATCGGGCAGCAGAACATCAAGCGCCTGATGGCCTATTCCTCCATCGGCCATATCGGCTTCGCGCTGATGGGCCTGGCCGTTGGCGGCGATGCGGGCCTGCGCGGAACGCTGGTCTACATGGCCATATATTTGTTCATGAACATCGGCGCCTTCGCCGTGCTCATCGGCATGCGCCGCAATGGCCGCGCAGTGGAGGGCGTGGATGACCTCGCCGGCCTCGGCCGCACCGACCCCGCCATGGCGCTCGCGATGGCGATCTTCATGTTCTCGATGGCCGGCGTGCCGCCGCTCGCCGGCTTCTTCGGCAAGCTTTATGTGCTACTGCCAGCGGTGCAGGCGGGCTTCTGGACATTGGCGGTGGTGGGCGTGCTGGCCTCGGTCGTCTCGGCCTATTATTATCTGCGCATCATCAAGGTGATGTATTTCGATGCGCCGCTGCCGGCCTTCGATCCGCGGCCGACATCGCTCTCCATCGTCATCGGCGGCACCGGGCTGTTCACGGCGCTGTTCTTCATTTTCCCCGGCCCCTTGCTGGCGGCGGCACGCGCGGCGGTCGCCTCCCTGATCGGGTGATCATCCACGACAGCCTGCCCAGCACCGCCGACGCGTTGCGCGAAGCAGCGCTGGCGGGCGCACCGGATGGCCACGCGATCCTCGCGCGCCGGCAGACCGCAGGTCGTGGCACGCATGGCCGATCCTGGAATTCACCACCAGGCAATCTGCATCTATCGGTGCTGCTGCGCCCCGACGCGCCCTTGCGCGATGTGCCTCGGCACGCGCTGCTCGCCGCCGTCGCGCTGCACGACACAGCCGGCCCGCACACGCAACTCAAATGGCCGAACGACCTCATGCTGGATGGTGCCAAGGTCGCCGGCATCCTGCTGGAGGCCGGAGCGGATGGCCCGCGTATTGCTTGGCTGTCCGTCGGTTTCGGCGTGAACCTGGCCTTCGCCCCCCATGTCACCGGCCGTGCCACCGCAGCCCTCGGCGCTGAACCGCCGGAGGATTTCGCGGCCCGCCTCCTCGCCGCGCTCACCACCCGGCGCGCCCAGCTCGCGCGCGAAGGCTTCGCCGCCATCCGCACCGCCTGGCAGGCCGCCGGCCCCGCACCAGGCACGCCACTCTCCGTCACCAGGGGTGCAACAACCACCGCTGGGCGCTATGAAGGCCTCGCCGATGATGGTGGGCTGCGCCTGCTGACGGACGCGGGCAGCGTGGTGCTGCACGCAGGGGAAATCGCCTGATGCTGCTGGCCATCGATGCGGGCAACACCAATGTGGTCTTCGCGGTGCATGACGGCACGCGTTGGCGCGGTCGTTGGCGTATTGCGATGGCGCCCGAGCGCACCTCTGACGAATATGCGGTGTGGCTCCTGCAGCTCATGCAATTCGCATCCCTGAAGCCTGTCCAGATCACCCGCTGTGTCATCGGCACCGTGGTGCCCGCCGCACTCTACAATCTGCGCCGCCTGTGCCGCGACTGGTTCGGTGCTGAACCGCTAGTGGCGCGCGCCGCACTCGACTGGGGCTTCGCCATCAAGGTGGACAGCCCCACCGATGTCGGCGCTGACCGCCTGCTGAACGCGCTCGCTGCGCATCGGCACTACAAGGGCCCGCTGATCGTGATCGATTTCGGCACCGCCACAACCTTTGACGTGGTGGATGCCGCGGGCGACTACCAGGGCGGCGTGATCGCGCCGGGCATCAACCTCTCGATCGAGGCGCTGCATCGCGCAGCCGCGCGCCTGCCGCGCATCGGCATCGGTCGGCCGCAGGCGGCCATCGGGCGCAACACGGTCGCAGCCATGCAGTCCGGCATCTACTGGGGCTATGTCGGGCTGATCGAGGGCATCACCGGCCGCATCAAGGCCGAATTCGGCGCGCCGATGAAGGTGATCGGCACTGGCGGCCTGGCGCCGCTCTTCGCCGAGGGCACAAGCGTCATCGAACGCATCGACCAGGACATCACGCTGGACGGGCTGCGCATGCTGTCTGAGCGCAATCCCTCGCCCGTCCTGCCATCCCGCACGCGCGCGGAGCTTGAATAGCGCTGGGTTTGCCGTATCTGCTGTTGGCACATGACAATTTCCCCTGACGCGAACAACGACCTTGCCTTCATTCCCCTTGGCGGGACCGGCGAGATCGGAATGAACTTCAACATCTATCGCTGCGACGGTGCGCTTCTGGCGGTGGATTGCGGCCTGGGTTTCGGAGGATCCGAAAACCCTGAAGTGGATGTGCTGGTGCCCGACCCGGCCTGGATCGCAGAGCGCGCCAAGAAGCTGGTGGGCCTGGTGATCACCCATGCGCATGAGGACCATATCGGGGCGGTGGCGCATCTCTGGCCCAGCCTGAAATGCCCGGTCTATGGCACGCCCTTCGTCATCACGGTGCTGCGGCGCAAGCTGGGCGAAGTGGGCCTGGGCCAGGACGTGCCGCTGCATGTCATCAAGCCCGGTGCGGCGTTTTCGCTCGCACCCTTCGAATGTCAGTTCCTGCGCGTGACGCACTCCATCCCCGAGGCGCAGGCGCTGGTGATCCGCACGCATCACGGCACGGTGCTGCACACTGGCGATTGGAAGCTGGACCCCTTCCCGCTGCTCGGCCCGCCGACGGACGAAGCGGCCTTCGCAGCACTTGGCGAAGAAGGCGTGCTGGCCATGGTCTGCGACAGCACCAATGTGCTGGTCGATGGCCGCGCCGGCAGCGAAGCCACGGTGCGCGAGGCGCTGACCAGGGTGATCGCCGAGCAGAAGGGCCGCGTCGCCATCACGCTGTTCGCGACCAACGTTGCGCGTGTGGAATCGGTGGCACTCGCCGCGCAGGCCGCCGGCCGCAAGGTCGCGCTGTTCGGGCGGTCCTTGCGCAATGCTGTGAACGCCGCGCGCGAATGCGGCTACCTGACGCGCGTGCCCGACTTCATTGCGGAGGAAGAGGCGAGCTACCTGCCGGACAGTGAGCTTCTGCTGATCTGCACCGGCAGCCAGGGCGAAGAGCGCAGCGCAATGGCCAAGATCGCCGCCGACGAACACCCGCATATCTCGCTGGGTGAGGGCGATACGGTGATCTTCTCTGCGCGCATGATCCCGGGCAATGAACGCGCGGTGCTTCGCATGCAGGGCGAATTGGCGCGTGCCGGGGCGAAGGTGATCACACCGGATGATGTTGCGGGCATCCATGTCTCCGGCCACCCGGCAAAGGACGAATTGCGCCGGCTCTATGCCTTGGTGAAGCCCAAGGTCGCGGTGCCGACGCATGGCGAATGGCGGCATCTTTCGGAACACGCCGCGCTGGCCGAGGAAGCGGGCGCGGATGCGCTGCTGGTGGAGGATGGTGACATCATCCGCCTCGCACCCGGCCGTGCGGATGTGGTCGGCAGCGCCGTGGTCGGGCGGCTTGCGGTGGACGGCAACCGGCTGCTGCCGATGGAGGGCGGCGTGCTGGGGGCGCGCAAGCGCATGCTCTACAACGGCGTGGTGGTGGCGAGCTTCGCGGTGGACCGCGCGGGCAAGGTGCTGGGCCAGCCGCAGGTGGCCGCCCCCGGCCTGTTCGACCCCGCCGGCGAGGAACCCGAGCAACTGGGCGAGGAACTGGCGCGCGTGATGCGCGACTTGCCCAATGCCCTGAAGCGCGAGGATGATTCGCTGCGCGAGGCCGCGCGGGCGGCACTGCGCAAGGCGGTGGGGCGGCGGTTGAAGAAGCGCCCCAATGTCGAAGTGCATCTGATGAGGGTGTGATGAGCTGGTTCACCAGTCTGGTGGTGTTTTTTCTGGTATGGTGGACGGTGCTGTTCATCGCGCTTCCGATCGGCGTGCGCCCCGACTCGACGGGTCAGGAGACCACAGGCGGCTGGCGCGGCGCGCCGACCCAGCCGCGCCTGGGACGCAAGGTGCTGATCACGACGTTGATTTCGGTGGTGGTGTGGCTCGGAATTTACTGGGTGATTGCGCAGGAATGGGCGAGCTTCCGCGATGGGATTTTTGCGCTGACCCGGCCGCCGGGCGGCTGACGGCGAAGGCCCAGTCGTAAGCTGGGCGCACCTATCCGGAGCCTGCCGGCCACGGCCGTGCGAGACGCTACATTCTCGGAATCGTCGCCAACCCTGCGGCATCCGGCCGCATGGCGGCCGGCGCCGCCCATAAGCCAGTCTCGCCTGTTGGGTCTGTCGCGCGGCGTCAGCCCAGCGGCCGGAGGCCGCGCCGGCGTTTGAGGGCACAAAACAATGCACAAAAAAAAGGCGGACCGGGCCGTTAAAGGCACGATCCGCTTTCATTTTTGGCGGGTCCGAGCTTTTCGCCCATTTTTCACCCACCGAACCGGCCGTTTGACGTTGAGCGCCCCGACCGTTTTTTGCCAATCTTGGGTTCAGAGAGAGGTTGGTCCTCTTTCTGCCGTGTGACTGGCGTTTCCTCCCTTAACTTGGCCGCCCTCAATAGGCGGCCTTCTTTTTAGCCCAAGGCTGATGCTAGGGGAAGCAATATCTGCATGCCGTTGAGGCGGATATCGGAAAAAACTTGCGCAAAATCATTCTGCACCGCAGTTATATTGCTTCGATCGCGCAACAAACGCCCCCTCTTGCGGTGCAGCGCCCGGCCTTTAGGTTGCCGGCCGCACCTGCCTGAGGAACATCGCCTTGCGTCTTTCCCGCGCCTTCCTGCCCACGCTCAAGGAAACCCCGGCCGAGGCGCAGATCGTCTCGCACCGGCTGATGCTGCGCGCGGGCCTCATCCGCCAGACGGCGGCCGGCATATACGCATGGCTGCCCATGGGCTGGCGCGTGCTGCGCAACGTCACGCAGATCGTGCGCGAGGAACAGGACCGCGCCGGCGCCCAGGAAGTGCTGATGCCGACCATCCAGTCTGCCGAACTCTGGCGCCAATCCGGCCGCTATGACGACTACGGCGAGGAAATGCTGCGCATCAAGGACCGCGGCGACCGCGAGATCCTCTACGGCCCGACCAATGAGGAAATGATCACCGATATCTTCAAAAGCTACGCCCGCAGCTATCGGGATTTGCCGCGCAATCTTTACCACATCCAGTGGAAATTCCGCGACGAACGCCGCCCGCGCTTCGGCGTGATGCGCGGCCGCGAATTCCTCATGAAGGATGCCTACAGCTTCGACCTGACCGCCGAGGCCGCCCAGCATTCTTATCGCCAGATGTTTGTGGCCTATCTGCGCACCTTCGCGCGTATGGGCCTGAAGGCGATCCCGATGCAGGCCGATACCGGCCCAATCGGCGGCAATCTCAGCCATGAGTTCATCATCCTGGCTGAGACCGGCGAAAGCCAGGTGTTTCTGCACAAGGACCTGCTGCAATTCGACGCCCTGGCCGAAGCGCCCAACTACAATGCCGACCTGAAGCCGATCACGGATTTCTGGCTCTCCCGCTACGCCGCGACCGATGAAAAGCACGACGTCGCCGCCTGGGACGCCATCCCTGAAGCCGACCGCGTCTCTGCGCGCGGCATTGAGGTCGGGCATATCTTCTATTTCGGCACGAAATACACCGCAGCGATGGGTGTCTCCGTGCCCGGCCCGGACGGCGCCAATGTCACGCCGGAAATGGGCAGCTACGGCATTGGCGTCTCGCGCCTGGTCGCAGCCTTGATCGAAGCAAACCACGACGAGGCCGGCATCATCTGGCCCGACGCCGTGGCCCCCTGGAAGGCCGCGATCCTGAACCTGAAGCAGGGCGACGCGGCAACGGATGCGATGTGCGAGGCGATGCTGGCGGGCCTGCCCGACCAGGCCGTCTATGACGACCGTGCCGAACGGGCAGGCGTGAAATTCGCCGATGCCGACCTGCTGGGCTTCCCCTGGCAGGCGATCATCGGCCCGCGCGGCGCGGCGGCCGGTCGCGTCGAACTGAAGCGCCGCGCGACGGGCGAGAGGCACGAACTCAGCGTGGAGGATGCGCTGGCGCGGATTCGCGCGTAAAGCTCTCCCCATGTTCAACGCCTTCGAACGCATGATCGCCTTCCGCTATCTGCGCGCCCGCAAGGGTGAGCGGTTCGTCTCGATCATCGCGATCTTCTCGCTGGTCGGCATTGCGCTCGGTGTCGCGACGCTGATCATCGTGATGTCTGTGATGAATGGCTTTCGCGAGGAACTGCTCAACCGCATCCTCGGCCTCAACGGCCATATGGGCGTCTACGCGCAGGAGCGCGGCAACATTCCCGATTACGGTCCGCTTGCCGCACGCGTGCGCGCCGTCCCTGGTGTGGCCAGTGCTACACCCATTGTCGAAGGCCAGGTCCTCTTCACCTCGGAAGGCGGCGGCGCCACGGGCGGCATTATGCGCGGCATCGCGGCCGATGACCTGCGCGGCCGGCGCATCATCGCCGACAACATCATCGCCGGTTCGCTCGCGCAATTCGGCGGCGATGACAGCATCGTGGTCGGTAGCAGACTGGCCGCGCGCCTGGGTTTGCGTCTGGGTGACCGGATCACTTTGGTCTCGCCACAGGGCCGCACGACGGTGCTCGGCACGGTGCCGCGGCTGCGTGCCTACACCATCGTCGCCGTTTTCCAGATCGGCATGAACGAATACGACAGCGGCTTTGTCTTCCTGCCCATGGCCGCCGCGCAAACCTATATGCAGACCGGCGACACTGCCTCGCAGATTGAAGTCTTCGTGCAGGACCCCACGCGCGTCCGCCAGGTGAACAACGCCATCCGTGCCGCCGCAGGCCAGCCGGTGCGGGTGCTGGACTGGCAGGACCTGAACAGCAGCTTCTTCGGCGCCGTTCAGGTTCAGCGCAATGTGATGTTCCTGATCCTGACGCTGATCATCATCGTGGCCGCCTTCAACATCATCTCCAGCCTGATCATGCTGGTGAAGGACAAGGGGCGTGACATCGCCGTGCTGCGCACCATGGGTGCCACGCAAGGCGCTATACTGCGCGTGTTCCTGCTGGCGGGTGCCTCGGTCGGCATCGCGGGCACGCTGATCGGCTTCGCGCTCGGCATGGTGTTCTGTGAGAATATCGAGGCCATCCGCCAATTCGTGCAGTCGCTTTCGGGCACGGAGTTGTTCAGCCCGGAGGTGTACTGGCTGACGCAACTGCCCGCCGTGGTGGACTATTGGGATGTGGCGCAGGCCGTCGGCATGGGGCTGGTGCTGTCCCTGCTGGCGACGATCTATCCCAGCTGGCGCGCGGCGCGCACCGATCCTGTGGTGATGCTGCGCAATGAGTGACGTGGTCCTGGAATTGCGCGACGTCGTGCGGCGTTTCCGCACGGAGGCCGGCGCACTGACAGTGCTGGACGGCGCCTCGATGCTCCTGCGCGCGGGTGAGATCGTGGCGCTGGTCGCCCCCTCCGGCACCGGCAAATCCACGCTGCTGCATTTGGCCGGCCTGCTGGAAAAGCCTGATGCGGGAGAGGTGTTCATCGCAGGCCAGGCCGCCGGCACGCTCGGCGATGACAAGCGCACCGCGCTGCGCCGTTCGTCGATCGGCTTCGTCTATCAGTCGCACCATTTGCTGCCTGAATTCACCGCGGCCGAGAATGTGATCCTGCCGCAGATGGCAGCCGGCGTGCCGCGTGCGCAGGCGGCAGCGCGCGCTGCGGAATTGCTGGGACGGCTCGGGCTTTCCGATGTTGTGCAAGCTTGCTTCCGCCGCCGCGCAACCAGGCGATCTCAGCGTGGTCATCACGCGCAAGCTTGTGCAGGAATTCACCGGTCTCAGCCGCG
>JAPLOK010000241.1 GCA_026400775.1 Alphaproteobacteria bacterium
ATGGCGTGAAGGGCACCTGGTATGCGCATGCCTCCGTCGGCTGCCTGCATGTGCGGCCTGTGCTGAACATGAAGGATGGCGGTGATGTGCGCAAAATGCGCGAGATCGCCGAGCAATGCTTCGACCTGGTTCGCGCATACAAGGGCAGCCATTCGGGCGAGCATGGCGATGGCATCGTGCGCAGCGAATTCAACGAACCCATGTTCGGCAGCCGCATCGCGCGTGCCTTCGAAGCTGTGAAGGACGCCTTCGACCCGCAGGCACTGCTCAACCCTGGCCGCGTTGTGCGCGCGCCGAAAATGGATGACCGAAGCCTGTTCCGCTACGCGCCCGATTACGCGCCGGCGCCGCACACGCCCGTGCTCGACTGGTCGCAACACCCGGGCGGTTTTCTGGGCGCGGTGGAGATGTGCAACAACAACGGCACCTGCCGGAAATTCGATGCCGGCGTGATGTGCCCGAGCTACCGCGCAACGCGCGAGGAAGAGCACCTGACCCGCGGCCGCGCCAACACCCTGCGGCTCGCGCTCACCGGCCAGCTCGGCCCGGATGCTCTGGCCTCCGACGCGTTGGCGGATGCCATGTCGCTCTGCGTCTCCTGCAAGGGCTGCAAGCGCGAATGCCCGACCGGCGTGGACATGGCGCGCATGAAGATCGAGGTGCTGGCCGCGCGCAATGCGAAGCACGGCGTGTCGCTGAAGGACCGGCTGGTGGCCGAATTGCCACGCTATGCGCCATGGGCGGCGCGTGTCCCTTGGCTTGCGAACCTGCGCAACCGCATTCCCGCGCTGGCGCGCATGATGGAACGCGCCACCGGCTTTTCCGCAGCCCGCAAGCTGCCCGAATTCGTGGCCGACCCCTTCCGCGACCGCGAAGCGCAAGGCCCTGGTCCCATCCTCTTTGCCGACACCTTCAACCGCTATTTCGAACCGGAGAATCTGCGCGCCGCCACGCGCGTCATCGCCGCCACCGGCGCCGCCCCGCGCAGCGCCGGCGCGTTGTGCTGCGGGCGCACCTACCTTTCGGCCGGCATGGTTGATCGCGCCCGCGCCGAAGCCGAGCGCACCATTGCCGCCCTGGATGATGGCAGTGACACGCCGATCATCGGCCTCGAACCCTCCTGCCTGACCACGCTGCGCGATGAATTCCTCGCCCTTGTGCCGGGCGATGCCGCGCGCCGCGTGGCCGCGCGCGCGAAGCTCATCGGCGAGTGGCTCGATGAAACACGGCCGGCCATTGCCTGGAAAACCACTCTGCTGACGGCGCACATGCACGGCCATTGCCACCAGAAGGCCTTCGCCGCCTTCGCTCCGGCCCAGGCCGCGCTGGCCGCCCTGCCCGGCATCAGCGTCAAGCCCATCACTTCCTCCTGCTGCGGCATGGCGGGCAGCTTCGGCTACATGGAAGCCAACCAGGAGGCCTCGCGCGCCATGGCCGAGGCATCGCTGCTGCCTGCCGTGCGCGCCGCCGGCGCCGCTGACGTGGTGGTGGCCGACGGTACCTCCTGCCGCCACCAGATCAAGGAGCTTTCGGGCCGTCGCGCCATCCATTCCGTGCAACTCCTGGCCGAGGCCCTGCCATGACCGCTGATGACATCCTCGCCTTCTGGTTCGCCGATGGCCCGGACAGCTTTCGCCCCGCCTGGTTCCAGAAGAACCCCGATTTCGACGAAGCGATCCGCGCCCGCTTCGGCGCTCTCGTCGCCCCCGCGCGCGAGGGCGGCCTCGATTCCTGGGCCGCGACGCCGCATGGCGCTCTGGCCTTGCTGATCCTGCTGGACCAGTTCCCGCGCAACCTGTTCCGCGGCAGCGCCGAGGCATTTGCGTCGGACGCCCATGCGCGCCACATCGCGCGCGGCGTGCTGGCGCGGCGCTTCGATCAGGCGCTTACGCCCATCCAGCGCCCCTTCATCTACCTGCCCTTCGAACATTCCGAGGATGCGGCCGACCAAGACCTGGTCTGCGCGCTGTTCGAAGGCCTGCGCGACACGCCCAAGCATGCCTCGCCCAATGGCGCCATCGACTACGCATGGCGGCACCGCCTCGTCATCCGCCGATTCGGTCGCTTTCCGCATCGAAACGCCGCTCTCGAACGTGTGAACACGGCCGCGGAAGTGGCATATCTGGCACAGCCCGGCGCCGGGTTCTGAACCGCCCTGGTCAACACGGCCGCCTCTGCTAGGAGTAGTATCGGACAGGCTGTTGGGGAGTTCCGATGATCAAGCGCACCCTGATTGCAAGCACATTGGCGGTGGCCGCCCTTCCAGCCGCTGCGCAGACGACGACGGGCCTTTATGTCGGCCTCGGCGCCGGCGGCGTGATGTTGACCGAGAGCATCAACACCCGGAACCCGCCGGCCATCTTCGGCCAGGGCAATGGGCATCGCTTCACCTTCAACACTGGCGCCAATGTGCTGGCCTCGATCGGCTATGGCCTGGGCAATGGCGTGCGGCTGGAACTGGAAGGCACCTGGCGCAGTTCGCGCATCGCGGGCGCGCAGTTCTTCCAGCAGGGCAGCTTCAATGGTGGCGTGGGCAGCACCGGCGGCAGCATCCAGAGCTACGGCTTCATGGCCAATGCGCTCTATGACGTGGACCTGACGCTGCTGGGCCCGAATTGGCGCTGGATCCAGCCCTATTTCGGTGCCGGTCTGGGCCTCGCGCTGACCAATGTGCGCGATATCGGCTTCAACCTCTCGCCCTCGCTCAGCACCACGGCGACCGGTTCGGGGCGCAACCTGGCCTGGCAGATCATCGCCGGTGCCGCCTTCCCGCTGGACAATGTGCTGCCCGGCCTCTCGGCCACGGTCGAATACCGCTACTGGCAGGCGCTGCCGCCCAATCTGCGGCTCGAGACGCGGACCATCCCGACCAATGCTGGCGAGCAGCCCTTCCTGCACACGCAGTTCACACGCAGCTTCTCGCCGCAGGTCGGTGGCCACAACCTGAATATCGGCCTGCGCTATGCCTTCAACCAGCCCAGCGGCGTGGCCGCGGCGGCCAGCGGGCCGCTCGGCTTCACCATGCCGAATTTCGCGCGGCCAGCGGCGGCGATGCAGAATTTTGCCGTGTTCTTCCCGCTGAACGGCGCGAACCTCGACGCCCAGGCGCGCGGCACCGTCGCGCAGGCGGTGCAGGCCGCGCGCGCGGGCGGCGCCTCCAGCCTCGACGTGGTGGGCCAGGCCGATGGCGCGCCC
The DNA here is from genome assembly GCA_026400775.1 of Alphaproteobacteria bacterium. GTDB lineage: Bacteria > Pseudomonadota > Alphaproteobacteria > Acetobacterales > Acetobacteraceae > Rhodovarius. The sequence continues at coordinate 3,196 of JAPLOK010000241.1, forward strand.
AATGCCAACAATCGCGGTCTTGCATCGCGCCGCGCCCAGGCGGTGACGGCAGCCCTGGTCGCGCAGGGCATTCCGCGCAGCGCAATCAATGTTTCCACCGTCGGCGGCAGTGGGCCGCAGGACCCTACATCCCGCCGGGTCGATATCACCCTGCGTTGAGGAGCTACTGATGAAAGCAGCGGTTGTTGGCACCGATGGCGTCTCGATCCAGGAGGTGCCGACGCCGCGCCCAGGCCCCGAACAGGTGCTGGTGCGGCTGCGCGCGATCGGGCTGAACCGGGCCGATCTGGGCATCGCTTCAGGCCATATGCATGGCGCGGTGGGCGGTGCTGGTGCAATTCCGGGCCTGGAGGGCGCGGGCGAGATCGTCGAATGCGGCCCCGGGGTGCCTGCGCATATCACGCCGGGCATGCGCGTGATGGGGGCCATGGGCAGTTCCTATGCCGAATATGCGCTGGCCGATTGGGCGCGCGTGAACCCGGTGCCCGACACCAACATGGCCTGGGAGGTGGCAGCCACCCTGCCGGTCGCACTGCAGACCATGCACAACGCCGTGGTCACGCATGGCCAGGTGCGCGAGGGGGGCTCCATCATGATCCTCGGCGCTTCCTCGGGCGTGGGGCTGATGGCGTTGCAGATCGCACGGCTGAAGGGTGCCAAGGTGATCGTGGGCACCTCGACCAACCCTGAGAAGCGCGCGCGGTTGCAGGAATTCGGCGCCACGCATGTGGTGGACACCAACGATCCCGGCTGGGTGGCGCAGGTGCTGGATGCGACTGATGGCAAGGGTGTTGAATCGGTGGTGGACCAGCTGTCGGGCGCGGTGACCTCGCAGGCGCTTGGTGCCACCGCGATCCTGGGGCGCATCATCAATGTCGGGCGGCTCGCGGGCATGAAGGCCGAGTTCGACTTCGACACCCATGCCGCGCGGCGCATCAGCTATATCGGTGTGACCTTCCGCACGCGCAGCAATGCCGAAGTGCGCGACATCGTGCGCCTGATGCGTGAGGATCTCTGGGCCGCAGTGGAGGCCGGCACGCTGGCGCTGCCGCTGGACCGCGTGTTTGCTCTCGATGATGTGCGCGATGCGCTGGCGCACATGAAGGCGAACCAGCACTTCGGAAAAATCGCGATGCGGGTGGGGTAGGCTGGACAGCGCGGGCCGTGTTGGCTATTGCCACGAGCGTTGCCCGGATAGCTCAGTTGGTAGAGCATGCGACTGAAAATCGCAGTGTCGCTGGTTCGATTCCGGCTCCGGGCACCATTCCATTCCAAGCACTTAGGGTAGTTTTTGCGCCGAACGGGTGCGGGTTTTTTTGTTTCCCTAAGTGTGCGGACGCTTTGCGCACTCTTTTGCCTTTTCCACTCTGCCCCACCGGGTAGCCCGCGCGCGAGTTTTCGGGACGCGCACGGGGGTTGTCACCGCTACCAGGGCGCGCGGCCGCATGCTTGTGGCGCATCCAGATGACTTGCCAGCGCGCTTTCTCGCGTTCCCATCCGCCAGGCGGCTGTGGGAACACTGGGAACAGCACCGCCGCCGGCCATTCATGCCGGTGCCCTTGCCGGCTCGGGCTTCGCCTCTGGTTCTGCCTCCATGATGGACGCGCGCACCGTGTAGAACCGTATGCATCCGGCGAGTCCCGCCTACCGGGTCGCGGCCAAATCTGTCCTGTGTTCGTACGGGCGCTCTTGTGAGCGTCGGTAAGGACGGAGGGTTTGGTGGAGATCATCACTGGGGTTGAGCGTCGTCGTCGCTGGCGGCC
>JAPLOK010000312.1 GCA_026400775.1 Alphaproteobacteria bacterium
CACAAGCGTCTCGGGCTTTTGGCCTCCGCGCTCCTGCTCGGCTGCGCCGCGAGCAGCCTGCCCGCGACCGATCTGCAACCGCGCACGCCGCGTGCCAATGCGAGTGACACCAGCATCGCCGGGCATTTTTTGGCCGGCCGTTTCGCCGCCCAGCAGATGGACACCGCGATCGCCGCCGACAGCATGCTGGCCGCCCTCGCGCGTGATCCCGACAATCCCGAATTGCTGAACCGCGCCTTCATGGCCGCCGTGCTGGATGGCCGGCCCGATGCGCTGCGGCTGGCCCGCCGCCTGCCCGATAATGGCGTTGCCGCCCTGCTCATCATGGGCAGCGAGGCGCTGGCCGGCCGCTGGGACCGCGCCGAGAGCCGCGTGCGCGCCCTGCCGCGCGGCGGTGCCTCTGCGCCGCTGCTGCCAGTGCTGCTGGCCTGGGCCCAGGCCGGGCGCGGCCAGCATGACCAGGCACTGGCCACGCTGCGTCCCTTCATCCACCAGGGCCGTTTCCGCGCCTTGAACGCGCTGCATGGCGCGTTGATCGCCGACCTCGCCAACCGCCCGCGCGAGGCCGAGCGGCTGGTGCGCATAGCCCTGGCCGACCAGCCCGAACCCAGCCTGCGCCTGGCGGTGCTCGCGGCGTCCATCCTGGCCCGCGCCGGCCGCACCGCCGATGCGACGCGGCTGCTGGATCGCATCGCGGCCAATGGCGACGAGGTGTCGCTGGCCGCCACCGAAGGCCCGCGCCGCGCCATCCTCTCCGGCCGCGGCGTGGCTTCCCATGTCGAGGGAATCGCCGAGGCCTATGTGGCGCTTGCCGGCGCGCTGAGCGGGCAGGGCGTTGGCGACCAGGCCATGGTGCTGGCCCGTCTCGCGCTGCGCATCCGCCCGGGCTTCGGACCTGCTCTGCTGCTGCTGGCCGATGCGCTGGAGGAGGAGGAGCACCTCGAACCGGCGCTGTCCCTGCTGGCGCAGTTGCGCCCCGATGACCCCTTGGCGCCCGTCGCCGCCCTGCGCCGCGCCGGGCTGCTTGATCGGCTGGATCGGCTAGAGGATGCGCGCGCATTGCTGGAGGAACTGGCCGCGCAACTTCCGGGCCACCCCCAGCCGCTGACCCGCCTGGGCGACATCATGCGCCGGCGCAGCGACTTCCCCGCGGCGGCGACGGCCTATGAACGCGCGCTGGCGCGCGTGGCCAATCCAGCCGAGACCGATTGGCCGCTCTTCTACGCACGCGGCATCGCCCGCGAGCGCTCCGGCAACTGGCCTGGCGCAGAGGCCGATTTCCGCCGCGCCTTGGAGCTCTCTCCTGACCAGCCCTATGTCCTGAACTACCTGGGCTATTCCTGGGCGGACCAGGGCGTGAACCTGGTCCAGGCGCGCGCCATGCTGGAACGCGCAGTCGCCCTGCGCCCACAGGACGGCAATATCGCCGACAGCCTGGGCTGGGTTCTCTATCGCCTGGGCGATATTCCCGGCGCCATCCAGTGGCTGGAAAAAGCGGTGGAATTGGAACCCGTGAACGGCACCATCAACCACCATCTGGGCGATGCCTATTGGGTCGCCGGCCGCCAATGGGAGGCCGAATTCCAGTGGCGCCGCGCGCTGTCCATGGAGCTTGAAGCCGGCGAACAGCCGCGGCTGGAGCGCAAGCTGGAACATGGTCTGCCGGCCGAGGAATTCCCGGCTTCGCTGCGCCCATGAGCATGCTTGAAGCCGCGCCGGCCAAGATCAACCTGTTCCTGCACGTGACCGGCAGGCGGGCGGATGGCTATCATCTGCTGGACAGCCTGGCCGTCTTCGGTCCTGCCATGGACCGGCTCTACGCCGACCCTGGGCCGGCGCTCTCTCTGGCCGTGCGAGGCCCCTTCGCCGAGGGGCTGAGCGCGGAGCCCGATAATCTTGTGCTGCGCGCCGCACAGGCGCTGGGCGGGCAGGGTGCTGCGCTGCGGCTGGAGAAGAACCTGCCCGTGGCATCGGGAATCGGCGGCGGTTCGGCCGATGCGGCCGCGGCACTGAGGTTGTTGAACCGGTTCCATGGGCTGGGTCTCTCCCCCGCCGCATTGCGCGAATTGGCGCTGCCCCTGGGTGCGGATGTGCCTGTCTGCGTCGAATCGCGGCCCATGCGCATGCAGGGTGTGGGCGAGATGATGCTGCCCGCCCCGCGCCTGCCACCAGATGTTGCGCTGCTGCTGGTCAATCCGCGGCTGCCATTGGCGACGCCGGCGGTGTTCCGCGCCCGGCAGCCTGGCTTCTCGCCGCCTGCGGCACTGCCCGAAGCTTGGCATGACGCAGCCCATATGGCGGCCGATCTGGCACGCTGCGGCAATGACCTGCAGGCCGCCGCCATCGGGCTTTGCCCGCCTGTCGCGGAGGTTCTGGCGGCGATCGCTGCGCAGCCCGAATGCCTGCTGGCCCGCATGAGCGGTTCGGGCGCCACCTGCTTCGGCATCTTCAAGGCCAGTGCGGCCGCGCATCGCGCCGCGCAGGCCATGCCGCGGTCATGGTGGTCCGCCGCAGGCCCCCTTGCCGAACCGCCCGCGTGATGGCATTGGCGCCCGCATATTGGGGTGTAGCCAAGCGGTAAGGCAGCGGTTTTTGGTACCGCCATTCCTAGGTTCGAATCCTAGCACCCCAATTACCCTAAGTCGTTGATATAGGGCGATTTTTAGTTTTGGCGTGATTCTCGCGGACAGACCCGGAAATCCGCGCCTTTCCGCCGGTGCCAGTATTGGACCTCTCCCGAGAGACGCATTTGGTCCTAGATTCGCGGCGCCACCGGGGCCCGTGTCTCTCCCACCCATTTTGGCAGTACGAGTTTTGAGGATGCTTGCCGATGCGCGATCGGAGGCATTTGGAAATGGCCGCGCCACTCATGGTGGTGGGGGCGGTGTAAGTTAGACTGCTGCGCTGGAACTCGCGACGCTCAGCGAAAACCGAGCGCCTCGCGCTGCTGCTGCCATTCCAGCGGCAAGCCGCGCCGGCATTCCTGGAGCAGCGCTGCGGCGGAAAGCCCGGCTGGCTGCCGCCCGTCCACGATAGCTCGTAGGATGTCCGGCGCGAGAAATGCCAGCCTGATGAGGCGCGACGCATATGAGCCGCTGAGACCCTCCTGCGCGGCGAGCTCGCCAAGGCCAGCGACCTCGCTCCGCTGCAGCTTCTCCCACATCGACCGGGCGCGCAGGATCAGCCGCATCATGGCCGGATCCGCAACCGGCGCGGCAGCCGTGTCTGCGCCGATTACCATCGCGACCTCCCTCCCGGCACGCCGCAGCGATGCCTGCACGGATAGGATGAGCGGGGTGGCTTCCTTAGTTCGGGTCGCGGTCTCGAGCGACGTGGATTTGGAGTCCGCAGCTAGCAGCGCGGCCAAGCCATCGGGCCGCACATGCAGATCGATCCGATCGGTGTGGAGGCTGACCCGCATTAGGATGGCGAGCAACATTCTCCGTACCTCGGCGGCGCCCAGTTGCGGCCAGTCGCGCGCGAGGCTCGATGCCCGATCGAGCAGCCTGCGGCCCATCGCCGCCTGCGGCAAAACGGGCTTGAGCGCAGCATGCAAGGCCGCTTCATCGGTGAGGAACCGGCGGATGCGACCAGTCACCAGTTGCTCCAGTTCATTGGCTGGAACCCGGCGGCCCCCCTGTGACGCGTCCCTCGTTCCTGTGATCAACGTCTGCGAGACGTAGTACCGATAGCGCTTCCTCGCCTTCACAGCATGGGTCGGGGTCATGCGTGTCTCGTTGTCCCCTTCGTAGGCCAGGCCGGCCAGCAGGCTTGGATGATCAGCGTTGCTGCCAGTGGCACGCTGCACCCGGTGCTCGGCGAGCTGGGCCTGAACCCCCTCCCACAGAGGGAGGTCGATAATGGCGTCGTGCTCACCAGGATATACGTTGCCCTTGTGGGCAATCTCACCGCGATAGGTGCGGTTCTGCAGCATGTGATACAGCGCCCCATGCTGGGGCTTCAGCCCAGCCCTGTTGGTGACGCCCTCCGCAATGAGCCGCGCCCGCACCTGACGGACCGAGCCAAGTTCGTGATAGGTACGAAACACGTGTCGCACGTGCTCCGCCGCCGCCTCGTCGATGACCAGCTTACGATCGCGCGCGACATATCCGACGGGGACGGACCCGCCCATCCACATGCCCTTGCGTTTCGATGCCGCGATCTTGTCGCGAATGCGCTCGCCACTGACCTCGCGCTCAAACTGCGCGAAGGACAACAGCATGTTCAGTGTCAGGCGGCCCATGCTGGTTGTGGTGTTAAAGTGCTGCGTCACCGAGACGAAGGAGGCGCCGTGCTCGTCCATGACGTCGACGATGCGGGCAAAGTCGGCCAGCGAGCGCGTCAGTCGATCGACCTTATAGACCAGCACCAAGTCCACTTTGCCGCCACGGATGTCAGCCAGGAGGCGTTGCAGACCAGGGCGCTCGAGATTGCCACCAGATAGGCCACCATCGTCGTAGCGGGTCAGCAGCAGCACCCAACCCTCATGGCGCTGGCTGCTGGCATAGGCTTCACAGGCCTCCCGCTGCGCATCGAGACTGTTAAAGACCTGGTCGAGGCCCTCGTCGGAGGATTTTCGCGTGTAGATTGCGCAGCGTCGGCTGGGACTACGTAATGATGACTGCCGACGCTGCTCAGTTCCCATCGGCCGCGCCTCGGCTGGGCTTCGCCGGTGCTCGCCGGAGACCGAAGAATCGCGGTCCGGACCAGTGCGCGCCGGTGATGATGTGAGCGATCTGCGTCAGAGAGGCGTAACGCGTTCCGTCATGCTCGAAACCCTTCTCCAGCACGATGACGGTATGCGTTTGCCCATGCCATTCGCGCACGAGGGTAGAGGTGGCTCGGTTTCTCGCTACAGCGTTTCGGTTCCGATAAGTGCCTTCCCTGCCGGTTGATATGCACGTGGCGCCGATGCCGCGGTGTCGCGCAGGGCGGGCGTAGCCCGACCGGAGCGGCGCCGCGGCATCGGCGGC
>JAPLOK010000039.1 GCA_026400775.1 Alphaproteobacteria bacterium
GCGTGCGCGGCCAGGCGCCCGGATTGCACGGCCATGGCGATGCCCGCACCGGGATGCGCACCGCCGCCGCAGACAAACAGGCCCGGCAGCGCGCTGCGCGCTGCCGGCCGGTTGAACGCCGACTGCCAGCCATGCAGCGCGGCGCCATAGAGCGCGCCCTGTGTGCCGGGAAAGGCAGCGGCAAAATCTTCGGGCGTGGTGGGCGCGCCATCTGGTTCGGCGGCCACGCCCAGTGCCGCGAGCCGCGCCTGGAGCTGGCGCCCGCAGGCGGCCACGGCATCGGCGGGCACGGCGCGCGCGGGCGCATTGACCATGGCGTGCAGCGTGTCGTCGTGGCGCGCAATCTGGATGCTGGGCGCGGCCGGCAGCCGGCCGCGGTAATGCAGTTCGGTGAATTCGGCGGTGGCTTCTTCGGGCAGCAAGGCGGTCTGCGCGGGCAGGGCGCTTGGCGCGCGCAGCCGCCATGTGATGGCGGAGAAGGACGGCGCGCCACGCGGCACGGCGCGCGCCGCTTCCGGCCCGAACAGCGATGCACCCATCGCATCCGCGTTCAGCAGCACCGCATCGGCGGAGAGTGCTTCGCCATCGCGCAGCACCACACCGCACGCCCGGCCGCCCTGCACCGTGATCCGTGCCACATCCGCGCCGCAGCGGATCACCGCGCCATGCGCGCGGGCCGCTGCCGCCAGCGCCTCGGCCAGCGCCATGAAGCCGCCCTGCACGCGCCACACGCCCTGGCCTTCGATGTGGTGCACCATCATCAGCGTCGCCGGCGCCAGCATGGGCGAGCAGCCGATCTGCGCCGCCGCGCGCGCGAAGACCTGGCGCAAGCGCTGTTGCGGAAAATGCGGCGCCAGGCCGTCCCACAGTGTGCCCAGCGCCGCGCGCCCCAGCCGCAGCGACACCGCCGGATTGGCCATCAGCGCCATGGCCGATGGGCGCTGCGCGAAGATGAAGGGCTGGGCTAGCACCTCGAACACATGCCGCGCCTGGGCGGCATAGGCGCGATAGCCGCGCGCCGCGGCGGCACCGGCGAAATCGCCGATCGCATCGGCATTGCGCGCGGCATCGGCGTGCAGCTCCAGCGTTCCACCATCGGGCCAGATGTGGCGGCCCTGCGGATCGGTCTGCGTCAGCGCGGGCAGGGTGGCGCGCGCCGCGTCGAACAGCTGCGCGAAGACGTCGCGCATGGTCACGCCTTGCGCCTGTGGCACAAAGCGCGCCTTGCCGCCGATCATGACGCCACGTTCCAGCACCAACACCTCCAGGCCCTGTGCCGCCAGCAGCGCCGCCGCTGCCAGGCCGCCCATGCCGGCGCCGATCACGCAGAGGCGTCGCGGGGCGCGGCTCATGATCTTGAATAGTGCGGGGTGGATGGCCACTGTCAAGTTCGTTTGACACACGCAACAAAAATTGCCCGGAAAGCATGACACCTCTGCCCAGCCCCCAGCAGCTGCGATATCTCGTGGCGCTTGCCGAACTCGGCCATTTCGGCCGCGCGGCGGATGCCTGCGCAGTCAGCCAATCCACGCTTTCGGCCGGCATCATCGCGCTGGAACGGCAGATGGACGCGGCCCTGCTGGAACGCAGCGGCGGCAAGCGCCCGATCTTCACGCCGCTGGGCCTGGAGGTGGTGACGCGCGCGCGTGACGCCCTGGCCACGCTCGCCGCCGTGACGGAAACCGTGCAATCGGCCCGCGCGCCCTTGTCGGGCCCGCTGCGGCTGGGCGTGATCCCGACCATCGGGCCGTTCCTGTTGCCGCGCCTGATGCCAGCCATCGCCCAGGCCCACCCCGCGCTGAAGCTCTGGCTGCGTGAGGACCAGACCGCCCGCCTGACTGATGACCTGGATGCCGGGCGCCTGGACCTGCTGCTGCTGGCCCTGCCCTGCGATTGCGGCGAGGCCGACACCACGCCCATCGCCACCGACCCCTTCTACGCCGCACCCCCGCGCGGCCACCGCTTGGCCGCGAACGCCACGGTGGAGCTGGCCGCATTGGCCGCCGAGCCGCTGCTGCTGCTGGAGGACGGGCACTGCCTGCGGGGCCAGGCGCAACAGGCCTGTGGCCTGCCCGCAGGCGTCACGCGTGGTGAAGCCTTCGCCGCGACATCGCTGCACACGCTGGTGCAGATGGTGGCCGGCGGCCTGGGCGCGACCTTGCTGCCGAAGCTGGCGATCGATGGCGGTGTGCTGGCTGGTGCCGCGGTGGAAATTCGCCCGCTGGCAGGCTGCGGCAGCGCGCCGCCTGCGCGCACACTGGCACTCGCGTGGCGGCCGAAAAGCCCGCGTGCGGCGGAACTGCGCGGCTTGCTGCCGGCCATCCAGGCGGTGGTATAACCCTTGGCCATGGACCTCGGAAAAGTCTTCGGCGCGCTGCTGGGCGGCGCCGCCACGCCCCCCCGCCGGCGCGCCGCACCCACGCGCGGCCGCGGCACCGGCCCCTTTGGCATGACGCAGGCGCAGACCCGCGATGTGGGCCGTGTGCTGGGCACGCTGGCCGGCGTCGCGGTCGAAGCGCTGAAGACGCGCCCCGCACCCGCCCCGGCCCCCGTGCCCAAGGGTGGCGGCGTGCGCCCCGCGAGCCGCGTGCCCGAGACCGGCGCCGACCCCTGGCAGGCCAAGCCCGGCGCGCCGCCCGCCGCGCCCAAGGACGAAACCGCCGAAACCGCCGAGGCGCTGCTCATCACCCGCACCATGGTCGCCGCCGCTCGTGCCGATGGCGTGACCGACGCCGCCGAACGCGCCGCCATCGCGCAGCAGTTGGATGCCGCCGGCCTGACGGCCGCGGATCGCGACCGCGTGCTGGCCGATTTCGACGCCCCGCTCTCCCCCGAAGCGTTGGCCAAGCAGGCCGGGGACCCGATGCTGCGCGCGCAGCTCTATGCCGCCGCGGTCGCCGCGATGGGTGAGATCAGCGCGCCGGAACGCGAATGGCTGGCCCGCTTCGGCACCGCGCTGAAGCTGGATGCCTCGGCACGCGAGGCGATCGAAAGGCGCCTCAGCTGATGATCCGCGCGATGACGCCCGATGACCTCGGCCAGGCCGTCGCCTGGGCGGCGCGCGAGGGCTGGAATCCGGGCCTGTCCGACGCACCAGCCTTCCTCGCGCAGGACGCCGAGGCCTTCCTGATGGCCGAGCGTGACGGCACCATGGCCGCCTGCATTTCCGTCACGAAATACGGTGAAGGCTTCGGCTTCCTGGGCTTCTACATCGCAGCGCCCGAGGCACGCGGGCAGGGCCTGGGCATGGCCGTCTGGCAAGCCGGCATGGTGCGCCTGGCCGGCCGCGTGGTGGGCCTGGATGGCGTCGTGGCGCAGCAAGACAATTACCGCAAATCCGGCTTCCATTTTGCTTGGAATAACGCGCGCTATGTGGCGCTGGCGCCGCGCGTGGCGCCGCCCGATGCCATGCTGCCACGCGCGCATTCCGTGCCCTTTGGCGCGCTGATCGCCTACGATGCCGCCTGCTTCGGCGCGCCGCGTCCGGCCTTCCTGCGCGCCTGGATCGACACGCCCGGCCATGTCGCGCTGGTACTGCCGGGCTTACGTGGTTTCGGCGTGGTGCGGCCGGCGCGGCATGGCAGCAAGATCGGTCCGCTCTTCGCCGATGACGCGGCCGGCGCGCGGCGCCTCTTCGCGGCACTGGTGGCCGCAGCACCCCCTGGCCCCATCACGCTGGACGTGCCTGAGGACCACGAAGCCGCCGTCGCCATCGCGCGCGAGGCCGGCATGGACAAGGTGTTCGAAACCGCGCGCATGTACACCGCCGCCCCGCCGCCTATGGCGCGCGACAGGCTGTTCGGCGTGACCAGTTTCGAATTGGGCTAGCGCGCCGCCCGGTCGCGCATTATCTCCCGGTCAAACCTGGGAGAAACATCCATGATCACCCGCCGTAGCGCGATCATCGCGCCCGCCATCCTCGCCGCCCCTGCCGTGCAGGCCCAGGCCTGGCCCGCGCGCCCCATCCGCATGGTCGTGCCCTGGCCGCCCGGCCAGGCGACCGACCTCATCGGCCGCCTTTTCGCGGAAGCCCTGACGCAGCGCCTGGGTGTGCCCGTCACCCCGGAAAACCGCGCCGGCGCCGGTGGCACCATCGGCACCGATGTGGTCGCCAAGGCGGCGGGTGATGGCTACACACTGCTGGCCGCTTCGGCGGGCCCTGTCACCATCTCGCCGGTGGTACAGCGCGTGCCATACGATGTGGCGCGCGACCTGGCGCCGATCGCACTCGGCGGCACGTCGCCCTATGTGCTGGTGACGCACCCGAATTTCCCGGCGCAGAATCTGCCGGAATTCATCGCCCGCGTGCGCGCGGCACCCGGGCGGCACACCTTCGCCTCCTCTGGCACCGGCGCCACGGCGCATCTGATCAACGAGTTCTTCAACTTCACCGCCGGCATCGAGGCCGTGCACGTGCCCTTCCAGGGCAGCACGCCGGCGATCACCGCCATCCTCGGCGGCCAGGTGGACTACACGCTGGAAACCGCGGCCGCGACCATGCCGCATGTGCGCGGCGGCCGCCTGCGGGGCTATGGCGTGTCGCTGCGCGATGCGGGTGCCATCACCAATGACCTGCCGACCTTTTCGGCCTTCTTCAACAACCCCGGCTTCCACATGGGCGCCTGGATCGGGCTGATGGCGCCGGCCAGCACACCCGCGCCCATCCAGGAGAGGCTCGCCCGCGAATGCATGGCCTGGCTCGCCACGCCGGAGGCGCGCGAGCGCTTCGCCACGGTCGGGCTTGCGATGGATGTGCGCGGCCCGGCCGAATTCGCCAACTACCTGGCATCGCAGCGCACAATGTTCACCGATGTGGTGCGCCGCGCCAATATCCGGGCGGAGTGATGCGCATGCATCGCAGGACCCTCGCCGCATTTCTGGCCGCACCCGCCATCGCCCAGGCACAGGCCTGGCCCGGTGGGCGGCCCGTGCGCATCGTCGTGCCTTGGACGCCC
>JAPLOK010000327.1 GCA_026400775.1 Alphaproteobacteria bacterium
GCCCCGGTGACGGGCCTGCCCTGCGCGCCCGAATTGCTGCTGGAGCGCCTGTCGGACCTGGCGCTTTGGCCGCCTTTGCCGCCGGCCCGGCGCGGCTATGCGATGTGGTGGAAGCTGCAGGGCAAGCTGTTGCTGGCGCTGCGGCATTGGGGGGTGATTCGGCGATGAATCTGGTGATCACCGGCGCGTCGCGCGGGCTTGGCGCAGCGCTGGCGCGGCAATGGGCGGCACCGGGCGTGGATCTCGCGCTGATCGGCCGCGATGTGCCGGCATTGGCCGCCGTGGCCGCCGATTGCGCGGCGCGCGGCGCCACCACCCGCATCGCCCTGCTGGATGTGCGCGATGCCGAGGCGATGGCCGCGCAATTGCTCGCCTGGGATGATGCCCGGCCGTTCAGCCTGGTCGTGGCCAATGCCGGCGTCACGGCTGGAACGCGGCCGGATGGTGGTTTCGAGGGCCCGGCGGCCGCGGCGCGCGTGCTGGCGGTGAACCTGCAAGGCGCGCTGAACCTGGTCGAACCGCTGCTGCCGCGCCTGGCGGGGCGCGGTGCCGGGCGGATCGTGCTGATCGCTTCCGTCGCGGCGTTCCGGGGCTTGCCGGACAGCCCGGCCTATTGTGCGTCCAAGGCCGGATTATGGGGCTATGGAGAAAGCCTGCGCGCGCTGCTGGGGCCGCGCGGCGTGGGCGTGACCAATGTGGCGCCCGGTTTCTTCGAGAGCGCGATGAGCGAGCGTTTCGTCGCGCGCCAGCCCTTCAAGCTGAGCGCCGAGGCGGTGGCGGCGCGGGTGGCGCGCGCGGTGCGACGCGGCCATGGCCGCTGCATCGCGCCGCGGCGGATGGGATATGTGCTGCGTGGCCTGGAATTGCTGCCGCCATGGGCCGTGGACCGGTTGGTGCGGCTGTTCCGATTCAAGGTGTCGGATCAGGGCTGAGAGGCCGGTTGAAAAACTGGCGGACCCGAAAGGATTCGAACCTTCGACCTCTGCCTTCGGAGGGCAGCGCTCTATCCAGCTGAGCTACGGGTCCAGCAACTCTTCACTACCGCAACCCCAGCCCGCTGCAAAGCGCCTGCTTCACGCCGCCCGCACCCTCGCGCATCCTGGCCGCAACAACGGGAAGGAAACACCATGCGCCCACGCATCGCGATCATCGGCGCCGGCGCCGTCGGCGGCTATGCCGGCGCGCATATGGCCGCAGCCGGTGAGGACGTGACCTTCATCGACCCCTGGCCCGAACATGTCGAAGCCATGCGCGCCCATGGCCTGACGGTGACGCATCTGCGCGACGCCGAGCCCTTCACCACCAAGGTGCGCGCCCTGCACATCACGGATGCGCAGCAGCTGGCCAAGGAAGCGCCCATCGACATCGCCTTCATCGCGATGAAATCCTACGACACGCCCTGGGCCACGGCGCTGATCGCGCAATACCTGGCGCCGGCCGCCTTCGCCGTCTCGCTGCAAAACTGCATGAACGAGGAAACCATCGCCGCCCAGCTGGGCTGGGGCCGCACGCTGGGTGTCATCGCCTCCTCCATCACGGTGGAACTGATGATGCCGGGCCAGATCAAGCGCAATTCCGGCAAGGGCGGGGCCGCGCATACCGTGTACCGCGTCGGCGAACCGCATGGCCGCATCACCGATCGCGCGCAAGAAGTGGCGCGGCTTTGCGCCCTGTCCGACAGCGCCACCACCACCAGCAATTTGTGGGGCGAGCGCTGGTCCAAGCTGGTCACCAACGTCATGGGCAATGGCATGTCCGCCTGCACCGGCCTGATCAGCGGCGACATCATCGGCGACGACCAGCTCCGCGCCTTCACCGCGAGGCTTGGCAGTGAGGCGATCCGCGTGGGCCAGGCGCTGGGCTACGTGTTGGAGGAGATCCTGCACATCGACCCCGAAGTGATCGCCCGCGCCGGCGAAGGCGACCCCGAAGCCAGTGCCGAATATGCGACCCGCCGCCTGAAGGAAGCCAATGCACGCGGCGGCGCGCACCGCCCCTCCATGGGCCAGGACATGGTGAAGGGCCGCCGCACCGAAATCGAATATCTGAACGGCCTGGTGGTGGAGAAGGCCGCGCCGTTGGGCATCGCGACCCCCGCCAACGCCGCGCTGACGCGCATCGTGCAGCAGGTTGAGCGTGGCGAGCTGCCCCCCAGCCCGGACCACATCAAGGCGTTGCGGCTCAATTGATAGGCTTCATCTATCACTAAAATCGATAGGCCCACCTCATTCCTATCACCGCAGCGCCGCTACACCTGGGTTCACCAACGCCAAACCAGGAGATCACCATGCGCCAGATCATCGCCATCGCCGCCATCGCGATCGCCGCCGGCATCGCCGCGCCCGCCCAGGCCCGCACCACACTGGTGGTGGGCCAGGCCACCGCCATGCCGCAGGACCTGCACAGCATGGAGGGCCGCACCTCGATCGCCATGCAGCGTGCCCAGCGCCTAGCCTACCAGCAGACCAAGGCGCGCCCGATCAGCGGCCTGCCGCAGAGCCGGGCTGCGCGCTGAAGCATTGCCCCAGGCGCGGGCAGGCTTCGGCCGAAACGGCCCGCCCGCCCGCGCCTTCGCCATGGCGGCGCGAAGGCCAGCGCCCCACATCTACCGCATGAAAATCGCTCGCCGCGCCGCCTTGCTCACCCCCTTCGCCGCCACCGCGCAGGAGACGCGGCCGCTGCGCATCATCGTGCCCTTCCCGCCCGGCGGCGCCGCCGATTTCGTGGCCCGTGTGGTGAGCGAGCGCCTGGCGCGCGGCATCGCGCAGCCAGTGGTGGTGGAAAACCGCACGGGGGCTGGCGGCAACATCGGCTCCGCCGCCGCCGTGCAGGCCGAACAGGCCATCCTGCTCAATGGCGTGCCCTTCGCGGTGAACCGCTTCCTCTTCGCGACCCTGCCCTTCGACCCAGATCGAGACTTCACGCCCATCGCGCTGCTGGCGGTGGTGCCCAACATCATGGTGGTGCCGACAACGCTGCCGGTCAGCACGGTGGCCGAATTCATCGCCCTGGCACGCCGCCAGCCAGTCAGCTTCGCCTCCATCGGCAATGGCACTTCGCTGCATCTGGCCGGCGCGCAATTCGCGCAGGCCACCGGCCTATCGATGACGCATGTGCCCTACCGGGAGACCGCCGCCGCCAACAACGACCTTATCGCCGGCCGCGTGGAGGTGATGTTCCAAACCATCTCGGCCGCCGCCGAGCTGGTGCGCGGCGGACGCATGCGTGCGCTCGCCGTCACCAGCGCCGAACGCGCGCCGGGCTTCGATGCGGTGCCCACGTTGCGCGAGGCCGGTGTGGACTTGGTCTCTGTCGGCTGGTTCGGCTTCTGGGCGCCGGCCAACACGCCGCCCGCCCGCCGCGCGCAGCTGGAGGCCGAATCCCTTGCCGCCATCGCAGACCCCGCGGTCGCCAGCCGCATCACCGCCACCGGCAGCATCCCGCGCGGCCTCGGCAGCGCCGATTTCGCCGTCTTCATCGCCGAGGAGACCCAGCGCCTGGGCGCCCTGGTGCGCAGCGCCGGCATCCGCGCGGATTGAACCGCGGCCCAGAGCATCCGATCTTGTGCGGATGATCAGCTTCCCCTTCGACAACAGCTATGCCCGGCTGCCCGAGCATTTCTTCACCCGCCAGGCGCCGGTACCAGTGGCATCACCCGGCCTGCTGCGACTGAACCGCGCATTGGCCGCGGAACTCGGCCTGGACGCGGACGCGCTGTCGGGCGCGGAGGGTGCGGCGATCTTCGCGGGCAACCTGGTGCCCGAAGGCGCGGAACCCCTGGCCCAGGCCTATTCCGGCCACCAGTTCGGCAATTTCTCGCCCCGCCTGGGCGATGGCCGCGCCATCCTGCTGGGCGAGATCATCACCCCTGACGGCCTGCGCTTCGACATGCAGCTGAAGGGCAGCGGCCGGACCGAATGGTCGCGCGGCGGCGATGGCCGCGCCGCCATCGCGCCCATGCTGCGCGAATACATCATCTCCGAGGCCATGGCGGCATTCGGCATCCCCACCACCCGCTCGCTGGCCGTCGCCACCACCGGCGAATATGTCTTCCGCGAGGACGCACTGCCCGGCGCGGTGCTGACGCGCACCGCCGCCCGCCATATCCGCGTCGGCACCTTTCAATACTTCGCCGCACGCGGTGACACCGATGCCGTGCGCACCCTCGCCGAATACGCCCGCGCCCGCCATTGCCCGGACGCCGAAGGCCCGCTCGGCCTGTTCCGGCATGTGGTCGGCGCACAGGCGCGGCTGGTCGCGCAATGGCTGCTGGTCGGCTTCATCCATGGCGTGATGAACACCGATAATTGCGCCATCTCCGGCGAGACCATCGACTACGGCCCCTGCGCCTTCCTGGATGAGTACCACCCCGAGACGGTGTTCAGCTCCATCGACCATGGCGGTCGCTACGCCTATGGCAACCAGCCCCGCATCGTGCAGTGGAATCTGGCGCGCTTCGCCGAAACGCTGCTGCCGATGTTCGACGCGGACGAACAACGCGCCGTCGAGTTCGCGCAGGAGGCATTGCAAGCCTTCCCGGCACAGTTCGAAGCGGCCTACCAGGCCGGGCTGGCCCGCAAGCTGGGCCTTGCCGATCCCGCGCCCGAACTGGCGCGGGATTTCCTGGCACTGCTCGCCGAACAGCGCGCCGATTTCACCACCAGCTTCCGCGCCCTGGCCGCTGCGGCCGACGACCCTTCGCGCGATGCGCCAGGTTTCGCCGAATGGTCAGCGCGCTGGCGCGCCGCACGCCCCGACGCCGCGCTGATCCGCGCCAGCAACCCCGCCTTCATCCCGCGCAACCACCTGGTCGAGGAAGCGCTGACCGCCGCGACCGCCGGTGACACCCGCCCGCTGGACGCCCTGCTGGACGTCCTGTCCCGCCCCTTCGATGACCAGCCCGACCGCTCCCGCCACGCCAGCCCACCACGCTGCGAGGAACGCGTGCTGCAAACTTTCTGCGGCACCTGACCAGCTGATTGATCTTCGTCAATGTGATGCGTCACCCGGCATGGTTCGCTGCTTGGGCAAGCCGGAGGAACAGCATGTCCATCACCACCATTGCCACCCATATCGAACCAGGCCCGCATGCTGCGGCACAGGCATCGGCCGTGCTGTCGGTCGCGCAGGGCTTTGGCGCGCGCGTCACCGCCCTGGCCTTCGCGGCTGAAGTCACCGCCGGCGAACCACCCGCCGAACCCGCCATCATGACCGAGGCCGCGCGGCTGAACGTGCATTGCGAAACCCGCGGCCGCGCCAGCTACGCGCAAGGCATCGGCTCGGAACTGGCCGCGCAGGGCCGCGTGTCGGACCTGGTGGTGCTGCCCGTCTCCACCCCCCCGAGCCCGGCCGAGCGCATGCTGCTGAATGCCGCCATCTTCGACAGCGGCCGCCCCGTGCTGGTGCTGCCGCCCGGCACGTCAGGCACGCAGCCACAGCGCGTGGCGATCGCCTGGGATGGCAGCGCGGCCGCCGTGCGCGCCGCGCACAATGCCATGCCCTTCCTGGAGAGGGCGGAATCCGTCCTGGTCCTCTTCGTGACCGACGACAAGGAGCCGCGCCAGGCCGATTCCGGCGAGGCCCTCACCGCCCTGCTGCTGCGCCACAGCTTGCGCGCCAGCTATATGCCCATCCAGCGTGCCGGCCGCACCGTGCTGGAGGCGCTGTGCGACGCCGCCCGCCAGAACGGCGCCAGCCTGCTGGCCATGGGCTGCCTGCGCCATTCGCCGCTGCGCGAGGTGGTGTTCGGCAGCGCCACCACCGACCTGCTGCATGGGGATGCCAGCCTGGCGGTGCTCGCCAGCGCCTGATGCGCGCCGAGACATACCGTGAAGCACGCCAGGCTTGCGCGGCACGGGCGGCTTGGGGCACGGATGCGCGATGCCAGCCACCATCATCCTCGCTGCCGGGATGGGCACGCGCATGCGGTCATCACTTCCGAAGGTGATGCACCCGCTGGGCGGCCGCCCCATGCTCCGCCATCTGCTTGCCGCCGCCGAACAGGTGTTTGACCAGATCGTCGTGGTCGTCGGGCCCGGAATGGAGGCCGTGGCGAAGCTCGCCGCGCCGCATGCGGTGGTGGTGCAGCATGACAGGCTGGGCACCGCCCATGCCGCGCGCATGGCAGCCCCGGTACTGGCCGGTTATGCCGGCGATGTCGCGGTGCTGTATGGCGACAACCCGCTTATTCGCGCCGAGACCATGCGCGCCCTGCTGGCGGCCCGCGCCCAGGCAGGGTTGGCATTGATGGCGATGCGCCCGGCCGAACCAGGGCGCTATGGCCGCGTGCTGACCGATGCCACGGGCGCCGTGCAGCGCGTGGTCGAATGGAAGGACGCGACCGAGGCCGAGCGCAGCGTGACGCTATGCAATGCGGGCGTAATCTGCGCCGATGCCGCGCGCCTGTTCCCCTGGCTGGATGCCGTGGACAATGACAATGCCGCCGGCGAATACTACCTGCCGGATGTGGTGGGCCTGGCCGTCACGCAGGGTCAGCGCTGCATCGCCATCGAAGCGCCAGAGGCGGAGCTGCGCGGCATCAACAGCCGCGCCGAACTGGCCCAGGCGGAGGCCGCGTTGCAGGCGCGCTGGCGCGCTGCTGCACTCGAAGCAGGCGTTACATTGGTCGCACCTGAAACCGTTTTCTTCGCGCCCGACACGGCTCTGGCGCCTGATGTGCTGGTCGAACCGAATGTCGTGTTCGGTCCCAGCGTGCGCGTGGAATCCGGCGCCGTGATCCGCGCCTTTTCGCATCTGGAAGGCTGTGTGGTGCGCGCCGGCGCCATCATAGGGCCCTATGCTAGGCTCCGCCCCGGCGCCGATGTGGGAGAGGCTGCGCATGTCGGCAATTTCGTGGAGCTGAAGGCCGCGAGCCTGGGCCGCGGCGCCAAGGCCAACCATCTGAGCTATATCGGTGATGCCGTGGTGGGCGCGGGGTCCAACATCGGCGCCGGCACCATCACCTGCAACTATGATGGCGTGCACAAGCACCGCACCGAGATCGGCGCGCGCGCCTTCATCGGCAGCAACACCGCGCTGGTGGCCCCAGTGCGGGTGGGCGATGGCGCGCTGGTCGCGGCCGGCAGCACCATCACCGAAGACGTGCCGGACAACACGCTGGCGCTCGCGCGCGGCCGGCAGGTGAACAAGGCCGGGCGCGGCTTCCAGGAGAAAAACTGATGTGCGGCATTGTGGGCGTGATCGGCACGGCACCCGCCGCCGAGCGCATGCTCGGCGCGCTGAAGCGCCTGGAATATCGCGGCTATGACAGTGCCGGGCTCGCGACACTGGTCGATGGCCGCATCACGCGCCGCCGCACCGAAGGCAAGCTCGACAACCTGGCAGCGTCGCTGACAGCTGACGCGCTGCCGGGCATGACCGGCATTGGCCATACCCGCTGGGCCACGCATGGCGCCCCTGTCGAGCGCAACGCGCATCCGCACGCGACCGATCGCGTCGCCGTCGTGCACAATGGGATCATCGAGAATTTTTCTGAGCTGCGTACCGAGCTGGAAGCCGCCGGCCAGGTCTTCCATTCCGACACCGACACCGAGACGGTGGTGCAGCTGCTAGACCTGCTGTTGAAGCAAGGCACGCCGCCGGAAGCTGCGGCACAGGCCGCGCTGAAGCGCCTGCATGGAGCCTTCGCCATGGCCTTCCTGTTCGCCGATCGGCCCGATCTGCTGATCGCCGCGCGCCAAGGCCCCGCACTCGCGATCGGCTGGGGTGAGGGCGAGATGTTCATCGGCAATGATGCGCTGGCGCTGGGCCCCTTGGCGCGGAGCATCGCCTATCTCGAAGACGGCGACTGGGTGGTGCTGACGCCGGCCGGCGCGCGCTTCATGGACATGGACGGCCGCGAGGTGGAGCGCGCCCGCAAGCCGCTGGGCCCGGCCGCCGCGCTGGTGGAAAAGGGCAACCACCGCCACTTCATGGAGAAGGAGCTGCACGAACATCCGGCCGCGCTGGGTGACACGCTGCACCAATACCTCGACCCCGGCGCGCGTTCCGTCGTGCTGCCCACGCTGCCTTTCGACCCGGTGACCGTGCCGCGCCTGACCATCACCGCCTGCGGCAGTGCCTACCTGGCCGGGCTGGTCGGCAAATACTGGATCGAGCAGCTGGCGCGCATTCCGGTCGAGGCCGATGTAGCCAGCGAATGGCGCTATCGCGAGCCACCATTGGCGTTGGGCGGTGCGGCCATCCTGGTGTCGCAATCGGGTGAGACCGCGGACACGCTGGCCGCGCTGAAACTGCTGCAGGAGAATGCGCAGAAGACGCTGGCGATCGTGAACGTGCCGGACAGTTCCATGGCACGGCTGGCCGATGGCGCCGTGCTGACCGCGGCAGGGCCTGAGGTGGGCGTGGCTTCGACCAAGGCCTTCACCGCGCAGTTGATGGTGATGGCGTGCCTTGCCATCGGCATGGGCCGCGTACGTGGCACGATCACCGCCGATGATGCCGCACGGCTGACGGCCGAGATGCTGGAGGTGCCGCGCCTGGCCGCGTCGGTGCTGGAGCGCGACAGCGAGATCGAGGCGCTGGCGCATGAGGTGACACGCGCGCGCGATGTGCTGTTCCTGGGCCGCGGGAACCTGTTCCCGATCGCCATGGAAGGCGCGCTGAAGCTCAAGGAAGTTTCTTACATCCACGCCGAGGGCTATGCGGCGGGAGAGATGAAGCACGGCCCGATCGCGCTGATCGATGACGCGGTGCCGGTCATATCCCTGGCACCCTCCGGCCCGCTCTTCGAGAAGACGGTGAGCAATTTGCAGGAAGCCGCTGCACGCGGTGGGCGCATCATGGCCTTCACCGACGAAGCAGGCGCCACCGTACTGCGCCGCTTCGCCGAACGCGTGGTGGTGCTGCCCACGGTGTCGCCTTTCGCGGCGCCGCTGCTGCACGCCATACCCGTGCAATTGCTGGCCTATCATGTCGCGGTGCTGCGCGGCACCGATGTGGACCAGCCCCGAAACCTGGCGAAGAGTGTGACTGTCGAATGAGCGGAACACTGCCGATCCGGCGCGCGTTGATCTCCGTTTCGGACAAGACCGGCCTGCTGGAATTCGGGCGCTGGCTGGAGGCGCATGGTGCGCAGATTCTCTCCACCGGCGGCACCGCGAAGGCGCTGCGCGAGGCGGGCATTCCGGTGAAGGATGTCAGCGAGCATACCGGCTTTCCGGAAATCCTCGATGGCCGCGTGAAGACGCTGGTGCCGCAGGTGCATGGCGGCATTCTGGGCCGCCGCGATGACGCGGCGCATCTGGCGCAGATGGCGCAGCACGCCATCGCGGCGATCGATCTGGTGGCGGTGAATCTCTACCCCTTCGAGGCAACGGTCGCCCGTGGTGCGGCCTTCGATGACTGCATCGAGAATATCGATATCGGCGGCCCGGCGATGATCCGCAGTGCCGCCAAGAACCACGCGCA
>JAPLOK010000078.1 GCA_026400775.1 Alphaproteobacteria bacterium
ACCATCGGGCCGGTGAAGCTGACCTCGAAGCTGATCGACGGCACCTTCCCCGATTATGAGCGCGTGATCCCCAAGGCCAACGACAAGATCCTGAAGGTCGGCAAGAAGGAATTCGCCGATGCGGTGGCGCGTGTGGCGGCGATTTCCTCGGAGCGCTCACGGCCGGTGAAGCTCTCGGTCGGGCCCAACCTGCTGGTGCTGGAGGCGTCCAGCGCAGAACAGGGCCAGGCGCGCGAGGAACTGGATGATGGCAGCGTGGAATACAGCGCCTCGCCCATCGAGATCGGCTTCCAGGCGCGCTACCTGGCCGACATCACCGAGCAGATCGGCGATCGCGTGCAGTTCGAATTCGCCGATGGCAACAGCCCGACGGTGGTGAAGGATGCGGCGCGTCCGGAGGCTTTGTTCGTGCTGATGCCGATGCGGGTCTGACGACGCGCTGTATTGTGCCCTCAGGCGCCGGGCGCCGGCTTGGCTACGGCGCAGTTGAGGATCGCTGATGGTAAAGGCTCATGGGCGCCAGCCGCCGCCGTGCGGCGGCATTCCAGACCCGTTTGGCCGTAGGACCGAGGTTGCATGACCTCGCTCGCCCTCACGCGCCTCACGCTCACTGATTTCCGCAGCTACGCCGCAGCCACGCTGCCCATTGACGCGCGGATGGTCCTGCTGACCGGCCCCAATGGCGCGGGCAAGACCAACCTGCTGGAGGCTGTCTCGCTGCTCGGCCCGGGCCGTGGTTTGCGGGGCGCGCGCGTGCAGGAACTGGCGCGGCTCGGCGCCACCGCCTGGGCAGTGGCGGGACGTTTCGAGGGCGCCTGGGGGCCTTTCGAGATCGGCACCGGCACGCCCGCCGAAGGCCCCGCTGAACGCCGCGTCTTTCGCCTGGATGGCGCGCCGGCCCGCAGCCAGGCCGAACTCGCCGAACGCACAGCCGCTGTCTGGCTGACACCACAGATGGACCGCCTGTTCCAGGAGGGTGCGTCTGGCCGCCGGCGCTTCCTGGACCGCCTGGTCTGGGCGCTGGAACCCACCCATGCGCGGGAGGTCGCGGCCTATGACAACGCCATGGCGCAGCGCAACCGGCTGCTGGCCCAGGGCGGCGAGCAGGCCTGGCTGGCGGCGCTGGAGGATGCGATGGCGCGGCATGGCGTGGCCGCCACCGCAGCCCGCCGTGTGCTGATCGCGCGGTTGAACGCCACACCGGCCATGGCGGGCTTCCCCGCCGCCATCCTGGGCCTGCGCTGCGGCACCGCCGATGCGCTGGCCGCCGGGCCCGCGCTGACCGCGGAGGAGGCGCTGCGCGACGCCCTGCGCGCCGCCCGCCCGCGCGATCGCGCCGCCGGCGCCACCGTCGAAGGCCCGCACCGCGCGGAGCTGGAGATGACCCATGCCGGCACCGCCATGCCCGCCGCCCTGTGCAGCACCGGCGAGCAGAAGGCGCTGCTGGTCGGCACGGTGCTGGCCCATGCCGGGCTGATCCAGGCCGCGCGCGGCTTCGCGCCGCTGCTGCTGCTGGATGAGGTGGCCGCGCACCTCGATGCCGGGCGGCGTGAGGCA
>JAPLOK010000386.1 GCA_026400775.1 Alphaproteobacteria bacterium
CGGGGTCTGGACAGCGCGGATATCGCGGGTCTGACGACGGCACAGGTCGCGGGGCTGACGACGGGGCAACTGGGCTCGCTGAGCTCGGCGCAGGTGGTGGCGCTGGAGACGGCGGATTTGGCGGCGCTGACGACGGGGCAGATCGCGTCCCTGACCTCGGCCCAGATCAGTGCGCTGACAACAGCCCAGGTCGTCTCCCTGACGGCACCGGCGATCACCGCGCTGACCACCGCGCAGATGCGCGGCTTCAGCACCTCGCAGATCGCTGCCCTCAACACCACGCAAGTCGCGGCACTGGAGACGCGGGACATCGCGGCTCTCAGCAACGCCCAGGCCGCGGCCTTCACGACCACCCAGCTCGGCGCCATGACCACGGGCCAGCTGAACGCCCTGTTCCTCTGATCAGGGCCGCATCGCCACGCGCACCGGCCCTGCCTCCAGGCAGGGCCGGGCGAGCCTGGCGAATTCGCACAGCAGCCGGCGTGTCTGGCGGGGATCGATGATGTCCTCCACCCAGAAGGCCTCGGCGGTGCGGAATGGGCTACGCAGACGGGTCAGCCGAACCTCGATCTCGGCCAAGCTCGCGGCGGGGTCCGCGCTCGCATCCAGTTCGGCGCGATAGGCGGCCTCGATGCCGCCTTCCAGCGGCAGGCTGCCCCAGCGCGCCGAAGGCCAAGCGTAACGCAGAGAATACCGTCCGGCCGGCTGGTGCGCGACACCCGCCACGCCGAACGCATTACGTATAATGATCGTGCAGAATGGCACCGGCACCTGGTTCAGCGCCGCCATCGCGCGCACGCCCCAGCGGATGGTCGCCTGCTGCTCCGCCCGCAGCCCCACCGCGAAGCCCGGGCAGTCCATGAGATAGGCCACCGGCAAATGGAAGGTGCTGGCCATGTCCAGGAAGCGGATGATCTTCTGGCATTCATCCGCCCCCCAGGAGCCTGCGGCAAAATACGGGTCGCCCGCCATCACCGCCACCGGCACGCCGGAAAGCCGCGCCAGCCCAGTGATGATGCCACGCCCGAAATGCCGCCCCATCTCGAAGAAACTGCCGGCATCGACCACCGCCTCCACGATCGGGCGCATGCGGTATAGCGCCCGCGGGTCGCGCGGCACCGCCTCCAGCAGCGCGGGCACGTCCCGCCCCGCATCATCGGCACATTCGCTCAATGGCGGCAGCGCATGCACCGAGGTCGGCAGATACGACAGGAAGCGACGCGCCGCGGCAAAGGCGGCGGCTTCGTCATCCACCGCGTCATCCACCGCGCCAGCCCGGCACTGGATCTCCCAACCGCCCAATTCCAGCTTGCCCAGTGACTGTCCAAGCCGCGCCACCACCGGCGGCCCCGCCACGAACACGGCGGATTGCTTGGTCATCACCGAATAATGGCTGGCCGTCAGCCGCGCGGCACCAAGCCCCGCCACCGAGCCCAACCCCAGCCCCACCACCGGCACCAGCCCCAGATTGGTCGTGGTGTGATGATAGAGCCAGGTGCCACCCACCCCGCCTGGCAGGTTCGCGCGCCCGGTGGTTTCGATGGTCCGCACCGATCCACCGCCGCCCGAGCCCTCGATGATGCGGATGATGGGCAGGCGCAATTCGGCCGCCATCCGTTCGGCCATGATGGGTTTGTCGCGGATTGTCGCATCGGCGCTGCCGCCGCGCACCGTGAAGTCGTCACCGACCAGCACCACCGGCCGCCCATCGAGCAAGGCGCGTCCCATTACGCAATTCGATGGCGTGAAGTTGCTCAGCGCGCCATCCGGCCCGTATTCGCCACGGCCGGCCAGGGCGCCGACCTCATGGAAGGAGCCGCCATCGGCCAGCGCCGTGATGCGCTCGCGCACGGTAAGCCTGCCTTCGCGATGCTGGCGGGCGATCTTGTCGGCCCCGCCCAGCCCTTCCGCCATGGCTTGGCGGCGGGCCAGTTCATCCAGTTCGGGCTGCCAATTGTTCATGCTGGTTGCAGCATGAACGCAAGCCCGCGCTGGTCAATGCTGCTCCAGGTCGGACAAGGAGAGCGCACCTGGCAGCGAACGCCGCGCCGCCGCACGAGCCAATGCGCGGCCCACGGAAATCGCGATGTCGCGCAGCTTCAGCGGTTCCTGCAGCATGCCCAGATCGGCCATCAGCCCAGGGCTGCGCGGGTCCGCCCCGCGTTGGCCGGCGATCATCACCAGTTCGATCGCGGGTTCACTATTGCCCAGCACGCGCGCGGCGAGCGCCAGTCCTTGGCCTTGCAGCAACGAAATGTCGGCGACCAGCACGCCGACGTCGCGATGGGCTTCGAGGATTTGCGTAGCTTCATCGGCATCGGTGGCCAGATGCACCACCACATCGCGCCGCCGCAGCAGGGCAGCGACCTCTTCCAGCACTTCCATTTCGCTGTCCATCACCAGAACGGCCAAATCGCGCCGCAGGATGGGATGCTTCAACTGCGTCGCAGCCATTGCGGCTACCGGCTTGGAAAGTTTGGACTTCTTGGAAATCGTATTCATCGTTAACCCTCGTTTCTTCATAAATCACATCAAGAACAGCGGGTGAAGCCTGTGACAAAATCTCAACACCGCGATCTATGTGAGAGTGATGGCGGAAATCCTGTTGCCAGTCGTGCCGTCTTTTGTTGATAGTCTGCGACATGACACCTCACGTGTCGTTGAATGTTGTTTGAAAGATGGTCGGGGGGCCGGATTTCAAATGGCAGACACGTCGGGGAGTTAATCCGAAATCTTAACCTCTGGGGGATAGAGGGATGGTTTCTTTGAATGTTGCGGTCGCCACCCAGGCGCCCGTCCCGGCAACCGACACAGTGTCGCTGCCTTCCGCCGCCAATGACGCGGCCATCGGCCCGGTCATCCTGGTCGCCGATGATGAGGAACTGCTGACGAGCGAGCTGTGCGACTATCTGTCGCGCTATGGCTTGCAACCGGTGCCGGTCCATACCTTCGCCGAATGCATGCAGGTGCTGACGACGCGCACGGTGGACGCGATCGTGCTCGACCAGCGCTTCGGCCCGGTGGACACGCTGCCGTTGCTGCCCACTTTGCGCACCGTCACGCAGGCGCCCATCCTGATCCACACCGGCAACCGCGAGGAAACCGACCGGGTCCTGGGCCTGGAGCTCGGCGCGGATGACTTCCTGCTCAAGCCCATCTCTGGCCGCGAATTGGTGGCCCG
Source organism: Alphaproteobacteria bacterium (assembly GCA_026400775.1). Classification (GTDB taxonomy): domain Bacteria; phylum Pseudomonadota; class Alphaproteobacteria; order Acetobacterales; family Acetobacteraceae; genus Rhodovarius. Next base: position 3,182 of record JAPLOK010000386.1, read on the forward strand.
GCTGCGCGCCCGGCTGCGCAGCGTTCCGGCACCGGCCGCGGCCAACGGCCCGCAGCCGCCGGCCGTGCAGATGGCCCTGCCCATCCCGACGCCGCCGCCCGCGCCCGATGCCGGCTGGCGCATCATCCCGGCCGAACGCCGCGTCTACCGCCCTGATGGCACGACGCTGCGCCTGACCACTGCGGAATTCGACACGCTGCACGCCCTCGCCGCCAAGACCGGCGATGTCCGTTCGCGTGAGGAACTCACCAAGGTCGTCTTCCGCCGCACCTGGCGGCCGGGCGATCGCGCTGTGGACAATGCGGTGCTGCATCTGCGCCAGAAACTCGCCCATGACCTCGGCGAGGGCTGCATCGTGACCGTGCGCCAGCTTGGCTACGTCTTCACGGGCTTCCCGAAGGTCTGACCCATCGCCCCCCCCGGGCACATGGCCCTGCGGTGCTTGCGCCGCGGGGCCATGACCATGTCAGCGCATCTGCTCCAGTGCCCAATCCAGCCAGGGCAGCAGCGCCTCGATATCCGCTGTCTCCACCGTCGCTCCGCCCCAGATGCGCAATGAGGGCGGCGCATCGCGATAGCCGGCCGCATCCAGCGCAACGCCCTCACTTTCCAACAGGCTTGCCACGCGCTTGGTGATGGCAGCCTGCGCGGCCGCATCCAGCGCGTTGAACCAGGGCGTGGCTGGGGCCACGCAAATCGCCGTGCAGGAACGGTTCGCCGCATCCTCGGCCAGACAGCGCCAGCTGCCTTGCGCCGTGATCCACCGCGCGACGGCCGCCAGATTGGCCTCGCTGCGCGCTATCAGGCCCGGCAGCCCGCCCACGGATTCCGCCCAAGCCAGGCCATCCAGCGCGTCCTCGACGCACAGCATGCTAGGGGTGTTGATGGTGTCGCCCTGGAAGATGCCCTCGATCAGCTTGCCGCCGCTGGTCAGGCGGAAAATCTTCGGCAGCGGCCAAGCCGGCTTGTACGATTCAAGCCGTGCCACGGCGCGCGGCGACAAGGCCAGCATGCCATGCGCGGCCTCCCCGCCCAGCACTTTCTGCCAGGACCAGGTGACGACATCGAGCCTGTCCCAGGGCAGTTCCATCGCGAATGCGGCCGAGGTCGCGTCGCAGATCGCCAGCCCCTCTCGGTCTGGCGCGATCCAGTCGGCACCTGCCATGCGCACGCCGCTGGTGGTGCCATTCCAGGTGAAGACGACATCTCTCGACCAATCGACGGCCGCGAGGTCGGGCAGGGCGCCATAGGGCGCGCGCAGCACCCGCGCGGGCAGGCGCAACTGCTTTTCGATGTCATTGGCCCAGGCCTCGCCAAAGGATTCGAAGGCGATCACGTCAATCCCGCGGGGCCCCAGCAGGCTCCACATCGCCATCTCGATGGCACCGGTGTCGCTGGCCGGCACGATGCCCAGCCGCCAATCAGCGGGCATGCCCAGGATGGCCTTCGAGCGGTCGATCACCGCCTTCAGCCGCGCTTTCGGCGCGGCCGCACGATGGCTGCGCCCCAGCATCGCGCCGGCCAGCGCCTCCAGCGTCCAGCCTGGCCGCTTGGCGCATGGACCAGAGGAAAAGGCGGGGTTCGCTGGGCGGATGCGGGGCTTGTCCATGCCCATTCCATTGCGCCAGCGCGGTCATTGCGCAAGTCGGCGCGGCTTTACCGCCCGTTAACCTTGGTCGCGTAGAGCGAGATTGTTGGACGCCATGACCCCGATCACAGCCAAGCCGCCCGTCTTCCCCGCCCCGCTGCCAGAGCCGCAGCCAGGCCGCGTCGCGCCCGATGAACTGGCCGCGCGTGACAATCTGCTCAGGCCCATGGGTGCCCCGCAGGCGAGCATGGCACAACACGCGCGCGGCACACTGATCGATCTGCGCGCCTGACAGGGATTGGTTAACTAGTTGCGGCCAATACTGCCGCCATGCCCCAAGACGGAGCTGATCTTCCCACCCCCAACGCCGATCTTTTGGCCCGCATCCCGCATGATGCGCGGATCGTCCTGGATATCGGCTGCGGCGAGGGGGGGCTGGCTGCCGCTTATCGGCGCATCAATCCCCGCGCCCGGCTTTTCGGCCTTGAGGCCGATGCGGCATTGGCCGCGCGCGCTGCCCCGCATCACGACCTGATCTTCCCCTTCGACATCGAAGCCGCCATGCCGGCCATAGCACCCGGCAGCGTCGATGCGCTGGTGCTGGGGGATGTGCTGCAACAACTGCGCGACCCCTGGGCTGTGCTGCAACGCCTGGCGCCGCTCTTGGCGCCGGAGGGCGTGGCGCTGCTCTGCCTGCCCAATCTTGAACACTGGTCATTCGCCCATCGCCTGCTGACCGGCCATTGGGACTACGCGCCCGACGGCCTGCTGGACCGTGCGCATCTGCGCTGGTTCACACCCTCCATGGTCGAGGACGCGCTGCGCCAGGCGGGGCTGACACCACTCGACCGCACGCCGCGCATCTTTGACCGCGAACAGGCATCGGCCATGGCCGATGCCTTGGCCCCCGCATTAGAGCGCCTCGGCGTCGCGCGTGATGCCTGGGCGGCCCGTGCCGCGCCTTTGCAATGGGTCTGGCGCGCGACACGCACACCGCCGAGGCCCATGCTGGTCGTGGCCCGCCCCATGCAGGACGCCGTGGCCGCCATGGCCGAAGTGCGCATGCTGCAACCGCTGCGCGACCTTGGCACATTGCCCGGCGTCACCACACGCGCAGGCGCGGAGGAGTGCCGCGCCGATGGCCCGCCCGAAGAGCCGCGCGTGCTGGTGGTCCAACGCCTGTTCCTGCCCGATGCAGCTGCTGGCCATGGTTTCATCGCCGGCGCGCGCGACTCAGGTGCCGTTCTGGTGCAGGAATTCGACGATGACCCGCTGCGCTGGCCCGCCATGGCCGAAAGCGCGTTCCTGTCGTTCCGTGGCGTCCACGCGGTGCAGGTGACAACGCCCGCACTGGCCGCCGAGATCGCGCCATTCAATCCGGAGATCGGCATCTTCCCCAATGGCGTCAGCGAACTGCCCGAGCCTGTGAATTTTAATCCCGGTCAGCCCTTGCGCATCTTCTTCGGCGCGCTGAACCGCAGCGAGGATGCAGCACCCTTCCTGCCCGCCTTGGCCCAGGCGCTGCGCGAGGCCCAAGGCCGCCTCGCCATCACCGTGCTGCACGATGCCCAGACCTTCGCCGCGCTGGACACGCCCTACAAAAGCTTCGTTCCATCAGCCGACTACGCCACCTATCGCGCCACCATGGCCAGCTGCGAACTGGCCTTCCTGCCGCTGGCGGATAACCGTTTCAACCGCCTCAAATCCGACCTCAAGGCGGTCGAGGCCGGGGCGCATCGCCTCTGCTGCCTGGCCAGCCCGACCCTGTATCGCGACACGCTGCGCGACGGTGAAACCGCCATCCTGACGCCCGATCCGGCGGCGCTGCTGTCCACATTGCGCGGCCTTCTCGCCAACCCCGATGCCGCTCGCCACATCGCGGATGCCGCGCGCGACTGGGTGCGCGCCGAACGCATGACAGCCTACCAGGCGCGCCGCCGGCTGGATTGGTATCGGGACCTATGGTCACGACGTGCCGCGCTGGACGCAGCCTTGGCCGCAAGGCTGGCCCCTGCCGCCCGCGCGGCGTGATCGCGCTTCAGACCAGCCCGCCATTCACATGCAGCACCTGGCCGGTGATGTAGCCGGCGCGCTCGCTCGCCAGGAAACCCACGGCCGCCGCAACATCATCGGGCGTGCCCAGGCGGCCCATCGGGATATTCGCCGTAACCTGCGCCCATTGTTCCGGCGTGAAGGCCGAATGTCCCGCCGCGTCCTTACGCGTGAAGCCGGGTGCCACGCAATTCACCGTCGTCCCCGCGCCCGCCAGTTCCAGCGACAGTGCCCGCACCAGAGCCTCCACGCCTGATTTCGCCGCTGCCGTGGTCGGAAAGGCCGTGACATTGGCGCGATAGACATGCGCGACAAAGCTCGATATCGCGACAACCCGCCCGCCGGCCAGATGTGGCGCGGCTGCCTGCGCCAGCCGCAGGAAGGCCCAGAGCACCGTATCCAGGCTGCGGGCGAACCCCGCCTCGGTCACCGCCAGCATGGGCGTCTTGTCGGCGAAGCCGGCATTGGCCACCACCACATCCAGCCGCCCGAACCGTGCGACCGCGCGTTCCACGAGTGCCGCCGGCAGGGAAGGGTCGCCGATATCGCCCAGCATCACCTCCGCCTCGCCGCCGGCCGCGCGCACGCCCTCGGCCACGGCCTGCGCGCCGGCCTCGTTCTTGCGAGTGTGGATGATGAAGCCGGTGCCGGGCCCGGCCATGCCGCGCGCGCAGGCCGCGCCGATGCCCGTGGCCGCGCCGGTGATCAGATGGATGCGCATGCGGGGTCCTCGGTCCAGGGGGGCAAGGCGGCTGGCCATCTTGCGCGTGGGGAGGAGGATGTCAGCGTCAGCCCGCCTCGTCCAGGATGCGCTCGACCAGCGGATAGGCCTCCAGGAAGCGACCGACGCCGGCGAAGGCCAGCAGCATGGCCACTGCCTCGCGCAGTTCGGCCGGCGTCGCGCCCGCATCCAGCGCGCGGCGCGTGTGGCTCTCCACACCCGCCATGTAGCCCGTGGCGGCCAGCAGCGCGATGGCGATCAACTCCTTCTGCGCCGTGCTGAGCGCGCCCGGCGCCAGGGTCTGCTTCACATGCTCGCGGAAGGCCAGCGCCAGTTCGGGCTGGCGTTGGACGAACAACTCATAGTCGGGATTGGCCATGGCACCGGTCCTTGAAAACGCGTCGAGGCGCGGCGTAGCCTGAAGCTTCCCGTGCGCGCAATCCGCCGCGCCCCTGCGAAGGATCACCCATGACGCTCCCTGTCGCCGACGCCGCGACCCGTGCCGAAATCCTCGACTGGCTCGACCGCTTCGCCACCTGCGTGCGCGCGGTGGACTACAAATCGGCCTATCCCTTCTGGCACGAACAGGCGCTGGCCTTCGGCACCCATAAGCGCGTGCTGGAAGGGCTGTGGGACTGGCGCGACCGGCAATGGGATTCCGTCTGGCCCAAGACCGATGATTTCCGCTTCGTGCCCGAACAGACCCACGTTCTGGCCAGCCCCGACGGCCAGATGGCCGTGGCCATAACCCCCTGGGGCAGCACCGGCTTTCATCCCGACGGCACGGCCTTCGACCGGCCGGGCCGGGCCAGCATCATCCTGATGCGCCAAGGGCAGACTTGGGTCGGCGTGCACAGCCATATGTCGCTCGAACGTGGCGTGCCGCAGGAGAGCCACGGCAACCGCGAGGTCATCGCGCGCTGACACGGCGCCCGCCCGGCTAGCCGCCGGGCTGGCTTGCCACCGCGCCGGCGGCCCCAGGCTCTCCGCGCCGCAGCCTGTTGCGCCCGCTGAACAGCACGATGGGCGCTGCGATGAACACCGAGCTGCTGGCCGAGATGAAGATGCCGAACAGCATCACCAGCGCGAAGCCCGACAGCGCATCGCCGCCGAACAGCGCCAGGGGCAGGGCGGAGAGCAGCAGCGTCATTGAGGTGCCGAGGCTGCGATTCAGCGTCTCGTTGATCGACAGGTCGACCAACTGTTCCAGTGGCATCTGCTTGTATTTTCGCAGGTTCTCGCGCATGCGGTCAAACACCACGACCTTGTCATTGGCCGAGAAGCCGATGACCGTCAGGATGGCCGCGATCGAGGTCAGATTGAACTCGATCTGGAACAGCACCATGAAGCCGATGGTCTTGGTGGTGTCCAGGATCAGCGTGATGATGGCCGCGATCCCGAACTGCCATTCGAAGCGGAACCAGATGTAGAGCAACATCGCGAAGAGGCTGATGCCGAGCGCGATCAAGCCGCCCTTGAACAATTCGTCGGAGATGCGGTTGCCCACCGCCTCCACGCGCAGAATGCGGATACCGGGCGCGGTCGCTTCCAGTGCGGCGCGCACCCGGTTCACCACCACCTGCACCTGTGCTTCCTGCTCGGGCACCGGCAGGCGCAGCAGCACCGTCTGCGCATCGCCGAATTGCTGGATGCCGACATCGCCGACATTCAGCGCCGAGGCCGCATTGCGCAGCGCGCCCAGGTCGGCAGGGCCGGTCGTGCGCGCTTCCATGATGATGCCGCCGCGGAAATCGATGCCTTTCTCCAGCCCCGGATAGAAGGCGCCGATCAGCGATGCCCCGGACAGGATCGCCGATGCGACAAGCCCCGCCAACGCGCCGCGCATGAAGGGGATTTTCGTGACATCCGGGCAGAGCCTGAACAGCGGCCGCGCCAGGCGCTCGCGCAGGCTCATGCGCGGCTTCTCGACGACCGGCAGCTCCTTCGGCCGCCGCCAGCGATACCACCAGACCACCAGCAGCCGCGTCAGCACGGTGGCCGTCCACATTTGGATGATGGTGCCGATCGCCACCGTCACGGCGAAGCCCTTCACCGGCCCCGATCCGAAGGCGTAGAGGCAGCCCATCGCGATCAGGTTGGTCAGGTTCGAATCCAGGATCGTGCCGGAGGCTTTGGTGTAACCGGCCTCCAGCGCATTGATCGGACTTCGCCCGTTCTTCACCTCTTCGCGTATGCGTTCGTTGATCAGGATGTTCGCATCCAGCGCCGTGCCAAGCGTCAACACCATGCCCGCGATGCCGGGCAGCGTCAGCGTCGCCTCCAGCAGCGAGAGGAAGCTGACGATGAAAACGATGTTCAGCAGCAGCGCGATATTCGCGAACCACCCGAACAGCCCATAGGCGAAGCCCATATAAAGGAACACGAAGGCGGTCCCGACCGCGAGGCTGATGATGCCTGCCCGGATCGCATCCGCGCCCAGTTCGGGCCCGACCGTGCGTTCCTCGATCACCGTCAGCGGCGCAGGCAGGGCGCCCGCGCGCAGCAGCACCGCCAGGTCATTGGCGGAGCGGACGGTGAAATTGCCCGAAATCTGCCCGCGCCCGCCGGTGATGGGTTCGCGGATATTGGGCGCGGTGATCACCTTGTCGTCCAGCACGATGGCAAAGGGCCGGCCGACATTCTGCCGCGTCACATCGGCGAAGCGGCGCGTGCCCACGCTGTCGAAGGTGAAATTCACCACCCATTCGCCGCTGCGGCTGTCCTGCCCCGCGCGCGCATCGGTCAGCGATGCGCCATCCACCTCGATGCGGCGGCGCACGGCGTAGCGCTGCTCGCCCTGGTCGGCGGGCAGGAACATCACGCCCGGCGTCGGCGTTGCGGCCTGCAGGTTGGCGGTCTCATCCAGCAGGTGGAAGGTCATGCGCGCTGTGCGGCCCAGCAATTGCTTGATGCGGTCCGGGTCATCCACGCCGGGCAACTGCACCAGGATGCGGTTGGCACCCTGGCGGGCGATCAGCGCCTCGACCACGCCGGTTTCGTCGATGCGGCGGCGGACGATCTCGATGGATTGCTCCACGGCAGCACTGGCCTTGGCGCGGAGCCCGGCCTCAGTCACCAGCGCGACCAGCAGGCCATCGGGGTTGATCGTGACCTCGATATCCTGGGCGCGCTGGCCGGCGCCCAGCTGAACCTCTTGCCCCAGTTCGCGGATGATGCGCTGGGCGGCCTCGCGCTGGGCAGGGTCGGTCACGCGCAGGCTGATGCGCCGCTGCTCGGGCTCGGCGCGCAGGCCGGTATAGCCGATGCGCGGATTGGCCTGATTCAGGCCGCGGCGCGCGCCTTCGACCAGTTGTTCCAGCCGTTCGCGCAGTAGCCCGTTGGTATCGACCTCGAGCAGCAGGTAGGAGCCGCCGCGCAGGTCGAGGCCCAGATTCACCTGGCGCACCGGGAACCAATCGGGGAAGGCGGCGCGCGGCAGCAGGTTCGGCAGCGTCACCAGCACGCCGAACAGGCATACGGCCAGGATGGCGGCCTGCTTCCAACGGGCGAAATACATCATGACGTGCGCGGAATCCTGAGCGGGGTTGACGGCCACCCCC
>JAPLOK010000475.1 GCA_026400775.1 Alphaproteobacteria bacterium
CAGGGCGCAGAACAGTTGCTCGGCCAGGGCGATATGCTGTTCAGCGCCGGCGGCGGGCGTTTGCAGCGCGTGCACGGGCCTTTCGTGAGCGACGACGAGGTGCAGCGCGTGGCCGATTGGCTGCGCGAACAGGGCGAGCCGCAATACGTGGAGGAAGTCACCGAAGCCCCGGAGGAGGATGACGGCCTGGTGGGCATCGGCGGCGCCTCGGATGCCGATAAATCCCTGTTCGACCGTGCGGTGGATCTGGTGGCGCGCGAGGGCAAATGCAGCATCTCCATGGTGCAGCGCTACCTTTCGGTGGGCTACAACAAGGCGGCGAAGCTGGTGGAGCAGATGGAGAAGGAAGGCATCGTCGGGCCCGCGAACCATCAGGGCAAGCGCGAGGTGCTGGCGCGGCACAGCGGCATGGATTAATGCGCGCGCTTCTCGCCCTCCTGCTGTGCGCGGCCCCCGCCTGGGCGCAGCCACGCAACGCACCCCCGCCGCGGCCCGAGCCTGTGCCGCTGATGGATGTTTCCATCACCTATCGCGCTACGCTCGAGGACCGCGCCGATGCGCCCACCGGCGAGACCCGCATCGCCTATCATGTGGCCAGCGCCACATGGCGCATCCAGCCCGCGCAGCCTGACATCCATTTCCTGGTGGACCGCCGCGCCAATCGCGCGGTCATGGTCATGGACCGCCGCCGTGCCTTCCTGGTCATGACCGAAGGCGGCACGCTGATGCAGGACATCGAGGCCGCCTTCGCCGCAGGCACCGCCGAACGCGGCGGCCAGCTGCGCATCCTGAACACGCCCTGCACCGTATGGCGCCTGCGCGATGCGGGCAGTGTCTGCCTCTCGGTGCGTGGCGTGATGCTGCGCCGCGAATCGCCCGGCGGTGGCTGGATGGAAGCTATTCAGCTGGACCTCTCCTCACAGGAAGGTGAGCGCTTTCGCCCCGCCCAGGGCTTCCGCGCGATCACCATCGAGCAGATGCTCGCGCCTCAATGACCGCAAGGATCCCGCCGATGCGCATTGCCGCCTTCCTGCTGCTGGCGAGCGTGCCCGCCGTCGCGCAGGACCGCCCGCCCGCCTATACCCCCACGCGCGACGTGGCGGTCGAGTACCGCCTGCAATCCGAAGGCCAGACGCAGCAGATGCGCATCGCCTGGCTCGCTGCGCGCGGCCTGATGCGCATGGAAATGCCCATGGGCTTCGCGGTGATGGACCAGCGCAGCGGCCAGGGCTTCATGGCCATGACGCAGCAACGCATGGTGATGGACATGGCCGCGGGCAACCTGCCCGCGGGCTCGCTCACCCGCCCGCCGGAGAGCGCGCGCTTCACCCGTGAAGGCCAGGAACGCATCGCTGGCCAGGCCTGCACCGTCTGGCGCATGGAGGATCGCGGTGAGACCGCGCGCTCCTGCATCACGGCCGATGGCGTGATGCTGCGCACCACCGCCGGCAGCGGCAACCGCGCCACCACGATCGAAGCCACGCGAGTAGACTACGCCACCCAGGACCCGGCGCAGTTCAACCGCCCGCAAGGCTTTCAGAGCCTGCAATTGCCGCCCGGCATGGGCACGCCCCCTGGCGGCGCCTTTCCGCAACGCGGCACCGCCTTGCCCCCACCGGGCCTGCGATGATCACCCGCCGCACCTTGCCGCTGCTGCTGGCCACGCCCGCCCTGGCGCAACCCGCGCCCGTGGACGCTGCGGTGGTCCGCCGCATCGAGGGCTGGTTCAACGCGCTGACCACGCTGCGCGCGCGCTTCACCCAGGTGGCGCAGAACGGCGCCAGCGCCACCGGCACGGCGCAGATCTGGCGCCCCGGGCGCATGCGCTTCGACTACGACCCGCCCGAACCCACGCTGCTGATCGCCGCCGACGGCCAGTTCTTCCATTGGGACCGCGAACTGCGCCAGCCCTCCATCGTGCCGGTGAATTCCACGCCGCTGGGCGTGCTGCTGCGCAACCCGCTGGTGCTTTCAGGCGATGTGACCGTGGTCAGCACCGAACGCCGCGGCGGGCTGATCGGTGCCACGCTGTTCCGCACCGCCGCCCCCCAGGATGGCAGGATCACCCTGGTCTTCGATGAGGAACCCTTGGCGCTTCGCCAATGGGTCGTGCAGGACGCGCAGTCGCGCATCACGCGCGTCACCTTGCAGGATGTGCAGCTGGGCGTGCGGCTGGACGCCTTCCAATTCGCCTTCAACGACCCGCGTTTCCGTGAAGAGCTCGAGCGTGCGCGGTAGTCACCAGCACAAGCGCAGATTTCATTCGCAACATCATGCTGGCGCCGGCCCGCGCCTGTTGTAGTTTGCGCCCATGCTGCAACGCCGCCTGATTCCTGTGCTGATGGCGCCTGCGCTGGTCCCGCCGGCGCAGGCGCAAACCGCACGCCCGACCAATCCACAACCCAACCGTGCACCACCCGCCCCAGTCCCTGGGCCCGCGGTGAATTGGCGCGGCGCCAATATCACCATGGTCGAGCGCTTTCCCCTGGGCAGCGCGGAGGCCAGGCGCAGCCTGCGCCTTTTGGCCTCGCTCGGCGTGGACAGCGTGGCCTTCACACCCTTCCTCTGGCAGCCGGCCGCTGACAGCGTGGAGGTGGTGCGCGGCAGTGACCTGCCGGACCCGGTGCTGGTGGCAGGCATCCAGCAGGCCAAGGAACTCGGCCTGCGCGTGCTGGTGAAGCCGCATCTGTGGGTGCAGGGCGCGCGCCAGGGGGAGGCGCGGATGGCCAATGACAATGCCTGGCGCCGCTGGTTCAGCACCTACAATACCGCGCTGGTCGCCATGGCGCGCGTGGCGCAGGAAGCGGGCGCCGACGCCATGGCCATCGGCACCGCCTTGCCCCGCGCCGCCCCGCGCCCCGAGTGGCGCGGCACGATCGAGGCTATGCGTGGCGCTTTCCGCGGCCGCCTGACCTATGTCGCGACCGACAGCGAGGAAGCGGAAAGCTTCCCGCATTGGCCGGCGCTGGACGCTATCGGTGCGCGCATCTTCCGTCCCCTGGGCCCTGATGACCGCCCCGAGGAATGGGCGGCACCGATGCAGCGCGAGGCCGAACGCCTGGACCGCTTGGCCGAACGCCACCGCAAGCGCGTCTGGGTGGCTGAGCTGGGCGTGCGCTCGGCCGCGAGTGCCGCCGCCAATCCGGCGCTGAGCGCCGAGGAACGGCCCAGCATCGCCGACCAGCGGGTACAGGCCGAAGTGATCGCGCGCTGGCTCCGCCGGCTGGACCGGCCGAGCGTGGAGGGCGTATTCCTCTGGCGCTGGTTCTCCGACCCCACGCGCGGCGGGCCGGACGACACCGACTTCACCTTCCAGAACAAGCTGGCCGAAGGCGTGCTGCTGCATGCCTGGCTGACGCGTTGACCCGGTGATTCCGCCCGCGATGGACTGACATCGCGCGCAGCCGGGTCTATAGCCGCGCGGATGACAGACGAGACCGACCCAATCTTCGCGTTGCGCCAGGCGGCGGCGGGGATTTCCGTGCGCATCATGGACCTCTCGGGCGGCAATGGCGCCGAGCCGGTGGAGGTGGTGCGTGGCTTCGGCCATCTGGGGCATGCCAATGCCTTTGCGCGGCGCTATGTGCGCGATTCGGTGGAATTGTGCCGCGCGCGCGGAATGGGCCCGGACGAGGTGATCGCGGCCTGGTTCGCCTTTGGCGAGGATGCCGTGGTCGATGGCGCCGATGAGGGTGCCTGGCGCAGCGAGAATGAGTTGAAGGATTTCGCCGCGCGGCGTTTGGCGGAGGATGGAGAACAGCGCGATTGGCGCGCGCTGGACCCGCGCCGTGACCTCGACGAAGACGATGCGGATGATGAAGAGAGCGACGAGGAAGACGAAGAATGAAGCTGCGTTTCGCACCCTCGCCCACCGGGTTCCTGCATGTCGGGAATGCGCGCATCGCCATCACCAATGCGCTGCTGGTGGCCAAGCATGGCGGCGAGTTCATTCTGCGGCTGGATGACACGGATACCGAGCGGTCGCGCCAGGAATACGCGGATTCGATCGAAGAGGATGTTCGCTGGCTTGGTATCACGCATTCGCCTCCCGTTCGCCAGCAGGATCGCAACGCGCTGTATGAGGCAGCGGCGAACAAGCTGAAATCCGCGGGGCTGCTGTATCCGTGCTTCGAGACGGAGGAGGAGCTTCGCTTCAAGCGCGAGCAGCGCCTGCGCCAGGGCCGCCCGCCGCTCTATGATCGCGGCGCGCTGAAGATGGATGCCGAGCAGTACGCGCGCGCCCTGGAGAACGGCAAGAAGCCGCATTGGCGCTTCAAGCTTTCTGGCAAGGTGCACGCTTGGGATGATGGCGTGCTGGGTGAGCGTTCGGTGAAGACCAGCGCCATTTCCGACCCTGTGCTGGTGCGCGCGGATGGCAGTTTTCTCTACACCTTCACCTCCGTCGTCGATGACATCGACATGCGCATCACGCACATCGTGCGCGGTGAGGATCACGTCACGAATACCGGCGTGCAGATGGATATCTTTGTGGGGCTGGGTGCTGACATCACGCGCATCGGCTTCGCGCATCTGCCGCTGTTGACGGATGCTGATGGCGGGCCGCTGTCCAAGCGGATCGGCTCGCTCTCGCTGCGGCAGATGCGGCGCGATGGTGTGGAGGCGCCGGCGCTGGTCGGCTACCTAGCCGCGCTGGGCACGGCGCATGACCCGGTGGCGGGCATGCCCGCCGATCTGGCGGCGGGCTTCGACATTGGCGCGGTGTCCAAATCCGCGGCGCGGTTCGACCCGAAGCAGATGCTGGCGCTGAACCGCAAGCTGCTGCACGCCATGCCCTTCGAACAGGCCGCGCCCCGCCTGCCGGAAGGTGCCACTGAGGAATTCTGGAACGCCGTGCGCGGCAATCTGGACATGTTCTCGGAGGCTAAGCACTGGTGGGATGTCGCGACCGACCGCATCGCGCCGCCCGCCCTCGAAGGCCAGGCGGAATTCCTGCGCGCGGCACTCGATGCGCTGCCCGCCGAGCCCTTCGACCACACCACCTGGCCGGCCTGGACCGAAGCCGTGAAGGCCGCGACGGGGCGCAAGGGCAAGACGCTGTTCATGCCGCTGCGCCTGGTGCTGACCGGCGAGGATCACGGGCCGGACCTCAAGGAATTCCTGCCCTTGATCGGCCGCGCGCGCGCGGCCGAGCGGCTGCGCATCGCGATTCAGGCTTGATGCGAGGCCGTCCGCGGGCGCATAAGGTGCGAATGGTCCTGTGTTGTCGCCCCGTCTGACGCTTTTTGCGCTGCGCAGCGCACCCTTTTGCACGGACCACAGATCATGCAGCTTCGCTTTCACAACAGCCTGACGCGGCGCGCGGAGGATTTCCGCCCGATCGATCCTGCGCATATCCGCATGTATGTCTGCGGCCCCACCGTCTATGACTTGGCGCATCTGGGCAATGCGCGGCCGGTGGTGGTTTTCGACGTGCTCGCGCGGCTGCTGCGGCGCGTGTTTCCACACGTCACCTACGCGCGCAACATCACCGACGTGGACGACAAGATCAACGCTCGGGCGCGGCAATCCGGTGAGCTGATCGGCGCCATCACTGCCCGCACCACGGCTGATTTCCACGCCGACATGCGCGCGCTGAACGCGCTGGACCCTGATGTGGAGCCCACCGCCACCGGCCACATCCCTGAGATGATCGCACTGTGCGAGAAGCTCATCGCGCGCGGGCATGCCTATGCGGCCGAAGGCCATGTGCTGTTCAGCGTGGGAAGTTTTCCCGAATACGGGCAACTCTCCGGCCGCTCACCGGAGGATCTGCTGGCCGGCGCGCGCGTCGATGTCGCGCCGTATAAGCGCGACGCTGGAGATTTCGTGCTGTGGAAGCCGTCGGATACCGAGACGCCCGGCTGGGATTCGCCCTGGGGCCGCGGCCGGCCGGGCTGGCATATCGAATGCTCGGCGATGTCCTGGAAGCATCTGGGCGAGGTGTTCGACATCCATGGCGGCGGCCATGACCTGATCTTCCCGCACCATGAGAACGAGGTCGCGCAATCGGTCTGCGCGCATGGCACGCAGACCATGGCGCGCTACTGGCTGCACAACGGCATGCTGCTGGTCGACGGCGAGAAGATGTCGAAGTCGCTCGGCAATTTCCTGACCGTGCGGGACATCCTGGCGCGCGGCCCCTGGGCGGGTGAGGCGTTCCGCTATTTGCTGCTGCGCACGCATTACCGTTCATCGCTCGACTACAGCGCCGCTGCGCTGGATGAATGCAAGGCCGAGTTGGATGATTTCTACGCCATGCTGGCGCGCCCCGCGCCGGAAGCGCGCACGCCGCGCGCCATGGTGGATTGGGTGCTGGAACCGCTGGGCGATGATTTGAACACGCCGCTCGCGCTCGCGCGCCTGCGCGACCTGCGGACGCTGGAGAACATCGCCAATGTCGGCGGCTCGCCGGCCGCGGTGCATGCGCGCACGCCCGAGGCCTGGCACCCCGTGCCCGGCGAAGCGCGCGCCGCGGTGCTGGAGGCGGCGCAGGTGCTGGGCCTGTTGTGGCAGGACCCCGCGGCCTGGCGGCAAGGCGGTGGCGATGCGGATGTGGATGCCGCCATTGCCGCGCGGCTTGCCGCCCGCGCCGCGAAAAACTGGGCCGAGGCGGACCGCATTCGCGATGCGCTGAAAGCACAAGGCATCATCCTGGAGGACGGGGCTGGCGGGACGACCTGGCGCCGTGCCTAAACACGAAGAAGGCGCCGCACTGGAACCACCGCCGGGCGAAAGCCCGATCGTGGTGCTGGTGAACCCGCAACTGGCCGACAATATCGGCATGGCCGCGCGCGCCATGGCCAATGGCGGGCTGTTCCATATGCGGCTTGTGGCCCCGCGCGATGGCTGGCCGCAGGAGCGCGCCTTCTTCGTCTCCTCCGGCGCGCAGCGCATCCTGGAAGCGGCGACGGTGCATCCCACGGTGCAGGACGCCATCGCCGATTGCCATCGCGTCTTCGCCACCTGTCCGCGCCCGCGCCATGTCGTGGTGAATATCCGCAACGCCCGCGCCGCGGCCGAGGATCTGCGCGGCATCAACACCGCCGGTCATCGTGTGGCCGTGCTGTTCGGCCCCGAACGCGCGGGCCTGACCGCCGAGGATCTGGCCCGCGCCGATACGCTGGTGCGCTACCCGCTGAACCCCGCCCATAACAGCCTGAACCTGGCGCAGGCGGTGATGATTCTGGCCTATGAATGGTGGATGGCCGCCGATGCCACGCCGCCACGCGCGCTGCACACCAACGAGACGCAGGTGGCCACGCGCGAATCGCTCGAAAACTTCATGGGCCATCTGCTCGATGAACTGGATGCCTGCGGCTTCCTGCGCAACGAAGCCAAGCGGCCCGGCATGGTGCGCAACCTGCGCCACTGGTTCACTCGCGGCGAGGTCACCGAACAGGAATTGCGCACGCTGCATGGCGTGGTTGCGGAACTCTCACGCGGGCGCATGATCCGGGGCCGACCGGAGAAGCCCTGACCATGCTGGATTTTGTGGAAGTGGATGCCCTGCGCCTCGGCATGGCCGGCCCGCGCTTGTCGTTCGAGCGCATGGGTGATAACGGCCCGCCGGTGCTGCTGTTGCATGGTATTGGCGCGAACAGCATGGGCTTTCGCGCGGTGATGCAGGGTCTGGCCGCGCGCTGCATTGCGTGGAACGCGCCGGGCTATTTCCTCTCCGACCCCTTCATCGCCGAAGCGCCGACGCCCGTGCATTACGCCGATGCGGCGCTGACGCTGCTGGATGCGCTGGGCATCACGGAGCCGGCGCATGTCGTCGGCTCCTCCTTCGGCTCAATGATCGGCGCGTGCTTCGCCGCAAGGCACCCGGCGCGCGTGGCGACGCTGTCGCTGTTCGGCGCCTCGCGCGGGCAGCGCTGGCGCACCTCGGCACAGCGCGCGGAGATGCTGGCCATGCGCGCCACCAGTATCGCCGAGGGCGGTGTGGCGCTGGCCCGCACGCGCTCCGCGAAACTGGTCGCGCCGAACACCCCCGAACCGGTGCTGGCTGCCGTGCGCCGCATGGTGGCCGCCACCGATGAACGCGGCCTGATGCGGGCCGCACGCTGCACCGACCAGGTGGATGTGGTGGCAGATTTCGCGCCGCACATCACCGCGCCCACGCTGGTGGTGACCGGCACGCAGGACGCCGTGAACCCGCCCGAGGTCGGCATGGCCATCGCGGATGCCATCACCGGCGCGCGACTGGAACTGCCGGCAGGCATCGGCCATCTGATGGAATTGGAAGACCCGAAGGGCGCCTTGATTTTGCTGCAAAGGCACCTGAACATTCCTCCATGAACGCTATTCCCCGCCGCGCCTTGCCGGCGATCACGCTTGCCACGCCCGCCCCGGCGCAGTCGCGCCCGACGCGGCTGGTCATTCCCTTCCCGCCCGGTGGCGGGCTGGATGCGCTGGGCCGTGCGCTGGCGGAACGTCTGACCGCCGCCTGGGGCCAGCCGGTGGTGGTGGATAACCGCCCTGGCGGCTCCACCGTGCCGGGCGTGGATGCGGTGGCGAAAGCAACCGCCGACGGCCACACGCTGCTGATGACGGCGGACAATTCCATTACCGCGAATCCCCTGGTGATTCCTGGCCTGCCGCATGATCCGCTGCGCGACCTGGCGCCCGTCACTTTCCTGCTGGAAGTGCACCAAATGGTTGTGGGCAATGCGCGGTTCGGCGCGCGCGACATGGCAGGCCTGGTGGCGGCCGCGCGGGGCGGGCGCGTGACCTATGGCAGCTATGGCCAGGCCAGCCAGCCGCATCTGCTGTTCGGTGCGCTGGCGGCGCAGGAACGGCTGGAATTCACCGAAGTGCCCTATCGCGGCCTGACGCCGGCGGTGCTGGCCACCGTGGCCGGAGAGGTGAACCTGACCCTGTGCGGCGTGGCCTCGGCGCGCGAACATCTGGCCGCCGGCACGCTGCGCGGCCTGGCCGTGGGGCGCGGCGCACGCCTGCCCATGCTGCCCGAATTGCCGACGCTGGCCGAAGCCGGCTACCCGGATATCGACCCGCGCACCTGGTTCGGCATCTTCGCGCCCGCCGCGACACCGGCCGACACTCTCTCGCGCATTCATCGCGACATCGCGGTGGCGATGGCCGACCCCACGATCGTGGACCGCCACCTCACGCCCAATGGCTACACTGTTCATGTCGCTACGCCCGAGGCGAGCCGCGGCATCATCGCGCAGGATCTGGAATACAAGCGCGGCCTTCTGACGCGGGCGGGGCTGGCGCGATAGGCCGGGCCAATCGCGGCGACTATCGCAGTCGCTTGGCGTTGCGCACGGTTGTGTGTGCATTCTTCTCTCAGGCGGCAATCAGGCCGCTGAACGAGGAATGCTCGCCATGAAAGCCAAGATGATGCTCGCCGCTGCCATGTTGGCGGCTCCCGCCCTCATGCAGCCCGCCGCCGCACAGCCCGCGCCCACGATTTGGATCATGGCCAACGTGCCGAACAACCTGGCCTGGTGCCGGCTGTCGGTGCAGGCTGTGGTGCAGGACCACCCGAACCACCCGCTGCGCTTCACCATCCTCAACGAAAACGAGCGGCGCGTGCGCTACACCATCGACATCTTCGCGCCGGGCAATAGCGGCACGCAGAACGGCTCCGTGCGTGTGGAGAACGCCAACGCGCGTGAGCGCATCGTGGCCACCAGCACGCCCTTCGCCGGCAACCTGGCCGGGCGGACGATCCGGCTTGCGCTGGCGAGTTGCGAACGGCGCCGCTGAACCCTCTGGCGCCGCAGGGCACCCGCCTTGCCGCGTCGCACCATCGGGGCTACCCATTCGACGGTTTCAGACGTTGAGGGAGGCCGCACATGGCCCGCAAGAAGATCGCGCTCGTGGGCGCTGGCAATATCGGCGGCACGCTCGCCCATCTGATCGGCCTGAAGGAGCTGGGTGACGTCGTGATGTTCGACGTCTTCCCCGGCGTGGCTGCGGGTAAGGCACTGGACATCATGCAGTCCGGCCCGGTCGATGGCTTCGACAGCCATATGGTCGGCGCGGGCGATTATGCCGCGATCGCGGGCGCTGATGTGGTGATTGTCACCGCCGGTTTCCCGCGCATGCCCGGCATGTCGCGCGATGATCTGCTGACCAAGAATGCCGGCGTGATGGCGCAGGTGGCCGAGGGCATCAAGACCTACGCGCCCGACGCCTTCGTCATCTGCATCACCAACCCGCTGGATGTGATGGTCTGGGCGTTGCAGCAGAAATCCGGCCTGCCGGCGCATAAGGTGGTGGGCATGGCGGGCGTGCTGGACAGCTCGCGCTTCCGGCTGTTCCTCGCCCAGGAATTCAACGTCTCGGTCGAGGATGTGACGGCCTTCGTGCTGGGCGGCCATGGCGACACCATGGTGCCGCTGACGCGCTATTCCACCGTGGCCGGCGTGCCGGTGACGGACCTGATCAAGATGGGCTGGTCCACGCAGGAGCGCATCGACGCGATCGTGAACCGCACCGCCAATGGCGGCGGTGAGATCGTGAAGCTGCTGGAAAAGGGCAGCGCCTTCTACGCGCCGGCCGCGAGCGCCGTGCAGATGGCCGAAGCCTATTTGAAGGACAAGAAGCGCGTGCTGCCTTGCGCCGTGATGCTGAATGGCGAGTATGGCTTGTCGGATTTCTATGTCGGCGTGCCGGTGGTGATCGGCGCGGGCGGCGTGGAGCGGGTGATGGAAGTGCAGTTCTCGCCCGAGGAAAAGGCCGCTTTCGACAAGTCCTGCGACGCGGTTAAGAAGCTGATCGAAGACTTCAAGAAACTCGGCGTCTGAACGGAAAGCGGGGACGAAGCGATGAACATCCACGAATATCAGGGCAAGGAATTGCTGCGCCGCTATGGCGTGGCGGTGCTCGAAGGCCATGTGGCGGAAACGCCTGAAGCCGCCGAGGCCGCGGCGCGCAAGCTGCCCGGCCCGATCTATGTGGTGAAGTCGCAGATCCATGCGGGCGGGCGTGGCGCCGGCCGCTTCGCCGATGACCCGAACGGCAAGGGCGGCGTGCGGCTGGCCAAGTCGCCCGAGGAAGCCAAGGCGGCGGCCGCCGCCATGCTGAACCATGTGCTGGTGACCAAGCAGACCGGCCCCGAGGGCAAGCTGGTCCGCCGCGTCTATGTCGAGGCCGGCTGCGACATCGCGCGCGAATTGTACCTGGCCTTCCTGCTGGACCGCGATGTGGGCCGCGTGGCCATCATGGCGTCCACCGAAGGCGGCATGGAGATCGAGGAGGTGGCCGAGCACCACCCCGAGAAGATCCTGAAGGTGCATGTGGACCCCGCCACCGGCGTGCAGGGCTGGCATGCGCGCAAACTGGCCTTCGGGCTGGGCCTGGAAGGCAAGCAGGTCGGCGCTTTCGTGAAGTTCGTGACCGCGCTGTATGGCGCTTACGTAGAACTCGATTGCGCGATCGTGGAGATCAACCCGCTGGTTGTCACCAAGGGCGGCGATGTGGTGGCGCTGGACGCGAAGGTGTCCTTCGATGACAGCGCGCTGTATCGCCACAAGGACCTTGAGGCGCTGCGCGACGACCATGAGATGGACCCGAAGGAACTCGACGCGATCCAGAACGACCTGAACTATGTGGCGCTCGATGGCGAGATCGGCTGCATGGTGAATGGCGCGGGCCTGGCCATGGCGACGATGGACATCATCAAGCTGTATGGTTCCAGCCCCGCCAACTTCCTGGATGTGGGCGGCACGGCGAACGCCGCGCGCGTGACGGAGGCGTTCCGCATCATCACGTCGGACACCAATGTGAAGGGCATCCTGGTCAATATCTTCGGCGGCATCGCCAAGTGCGACATGATCGCGACCGGCATTGTCGAGGCGTCGAAGAACCTTTCCCTGAAGGTGCCGCTGGTGGTGCGGCTTGAGGGGACCAACGTCGAACTGGGCAAGAAGATCCTGGCCGAATCCGGGCTTGCCATCATCCCCGCCGACAATCTGGCTGATGCCGCGCAGAAGGCCGTCGCGGCCGTCAAAGAAGTGCGCGCCTCCGGCGCGACCAAGGGAGCCTGAACCATGGCCGTTCTGATCAACGCGAACACCCGCGTCATGACGCAGGGCTTCACCGGTGCGCAGGGCACCTTCCACGCCAGCCAGGGCATCGCCTATGGCAGCAACTACGTGGGCGGTGTGACGCCGGGCAAGGGTGGCACCATGCACCCGGAGCTGAACCTGCCGGTGTTCAACACGGTGGCCGAATGCGTCGCCGCGACAGGCGCCAATGCGTCGGTGATCTACGTGCCCGCGCCGTTTGCCGCGGATTCCATCCTGGAGGCGATCGACGCCGAAATCCCGCTGATCATCTGCATCACCGAGGGCATTCCGGTGCTGGACATGGTCAAGGTCAAGCGCGCGCTGGGGTCCAGCAAGTCGCGTCTGGTCGGGCCGAATTGCCCGGGCGTGATCACGCCGGATGAATGCAAGATCGGCATCATGCCGGGGCACATCCATCGTCGTGGTTCGGTGGGCATCGTATCCCGTTCGGGCACGCTGACCTATGAGGCGGTGGCGCAGACCACGGCCGCGGGTTTGGGCCAGTCCACCTGCGTCGGCATCGGCGGCGACCCGGTGAAGGGCATGGACTTCATCGACGTGCTGGAACTGTTCCTGAAGGATGACGAGACCAAGTCGATCATCATGATCGGCGAGATCGGCGGCCAGTCCGAGGTGCAGGCGGCGGAATTCCTGGCGCGTGAGAATTTCGGGCCGGGCAAGCCGAACAAGCCCGTGGTGGGCTTCATCGCCGGTGCCACGGCGCCGCCGGGCCGGCGCATGGGCCATGCGGGTGCGGTGATTTCCGGCGGCAAGGACACCGCGGTGGCGAAGATGGAAGCGATGGCAGCGGTGGGGATTCACATCGCCGACAGCCCCTCGGCGCTGGGCTCGACCATGGTGAAGGCGCTGAAGGGCTGATTTTCCCGGCGCAGCAAGATTAAAACGGGCATCTCCCATGCATCAGGGGGATGCCGCACTCCCACCATCATGGTTATGTTAACCCCAACCGCCGCAGGTTGAGCCCCGCGGCGTAGCCGCAGAATGGGAAGGGCCTGGCCGCCGCAAGGCGCGCCTTGGGAAGAAACGAATGGCTGGTGTTGATATCCTCGCCTCGGCGATGACGGGCGGCAATGCCGCATACCTGGCGGACATGTACGCGCGCTGGGCGGAAAATCCCGCCAGTGTCGATGCCTCCTTCGCGGAGCTTTTCGCTGCGCTGAATGATGATGCGCGGGCGGTGTTGATGGACGCGACCGGCGCCTCCTGGGCGCCGCGGCCGCGCGGTGGCTTCGCGCCGGATGAACCTGCCGCACCCGGCCAGGAACGCCGCGCCCAGCCGCCGGTGGACCCCGAGGCCATTCGTCGCGCGCAGCTCGATTCCATCCGCGCGCTGATGCTGATCCGCAGCTATCGCGTGCGCGGGCATCTGGACGCGCAGCTGGACCCGCTGGGGCTGCAAAAGCCCAACCCGCACCCCGAACTGCAACCAGAATTCTGGGGCTTCACCAGTGACGCCGACCAGGCGCGTCCTGTCTTCATCGACGGCGTTCTGGGTCTGGAAACCGCCTCCGTGAAGGAGATCGTGCAGCGCGTCCGCGCCACTTATTGCGGCCCGCTCGGCGTGGAGTTCATGCACATCCAGTCGCCGGAGCAGAAAAGCTGGATTCAGCGCCGCGTCGAAGGCGCGCCGTGGAATTCCCATTTTGATGTGGCCGGCAAGCGCAAGATTCTCACGCAGCTGACAGAGGCCGAGGGCTTCGAAGCCTTCTGCGCCAAGAAATACGTCAGCACCAAGCGTTTCGGGCTTGAGGGCGGCGAGGCCACCATCCCCGCCGTGCAGGCGGTGATCGAGACCGCGGCCGGTCTTGGCGTGAACGAAATCTGCATCGGCATGGCCCATCGCGGGCGCCTGAACGTGCTCGTGAACGTCGTGAAGAAGCCCTACATGAAGGTCTTCTCGGAGTTCAAAGGTGTCTCGGCCGCGCCGCAGGATGTGCAGGGTTCGGGCGACGTGAAGTACCACCTGGGCACCAGCACCGATATCGAGGTGAATGGCCGCAAGGTGCATTTGTCCTTGCAGCCCAACCCGTCGCATCTGGAAGCGGTGGATCCCGTGGTCGCCGGCAAGGTGCGCGCGCGGCAGGACATGGCCGGCGACTGGAAAGAACGCCTTTCCGTCATGGGCATCCTGCTGCATGGCGACGCCGCCTTTGCCGGCCAGGGCCTGGTCTATGAGACGCTGGCGATGTCCCAGCTGATCGGCTACCGCACCGGCGGCACGATCCATATCGTGACCAACAATCAGATCGGCTTCACCACCGTCCCCGCACATGCCTATTCTGGTCTGTATTGCACGGACGTCGCCAAGAGCATCCAGGCGCCGATCCTGCACGTGAACGGCGACAACCCCGAAGCAGTGGTCTGGGCCGCGCAGATCGCCGCCGAATTCCGCATGGCCTTCAAGGCCGATATCGTGCTGGACATCGTCTGCTACCGCCGCCATGGCCATAATGAGAGCGACGAGCCGGCCTTCACCCAGCCGCTGATGTATGCCCGCATCAAGCAGATGGCGCCGGTTCGGCAATGGTATGCCAACAAGCTGGCTGCCGAGGGCAGCGTTCCGGCCGCCGAATCCCAGGCCATCCAGGATGAATTCTACGCCAAGCTGGAAGCCGATTTCCAAGCGGCGCAGGACTTCAAGCCCAACAAAGCGGATTGGCTGGAAGGCCATTGGTCCGGCCTGAAGGCTGCGGGCTCCGACAGCACGGAGGTGGATGAAGCCACCGCCGTTTCCCTGGAAACGCTGCGCGATGTTGGCGGCACGCTGTGCCGCGTGCCCGAGAACTTCAACGCCAACCCCAAGATCACCCGCCAGCTGGAAGCCAAGCAGGCAGCCATCACCAGCGGCGAGGGCCTTGACTGGGCCACTGGCGAAGCACTGGCCTTCGGCACCTTGCTGCTGGAAGGCCACCGCGTGCGCCTGTCCGGCGAAGACGTGCAGCGTGGCACCTTCAGTCACCGCCATTGCGTGCTGGTCGACCAGGTGAACCAGTCGGAATATGCGCCGCTCAACAACCTGCGCCCCGGCCAGCCGAAATTCGAGGCCTTCAATTCCCTGCTGTCCGAAATGGGCGTGCTGGGCTTCGACTACGGCTATTCGCTCGCCGACCCCAATACTCTGGTGCTGTGGGAAGCGCAGTTCGGCGATTTCGCCAATGGCGCGCAGGTCATCATCGACCAGTTCCTCGCGAGTGGTGAGACCAAGTGGCTGCGCATGTCCGGCCTGGTGATGCTGCTGCCGCATGGCTATGAAGGCCAGGGACCAGAGCATTCCTCGGCCC
Organism: Alphaproteobacteria bacterium; assembly: GCA_026400775.1. Lineage (GTDB taxonomy): Bacteria > Pseudomonadota > Alphaproteobacteria > Acetobacterales > Acetobacteraceae > Rhodovarius. The sequence goes on from JAPLOK010000475.1 coordinate 15,341, forward strand.
GCCTCGAGCGCTATCTGCAACTCTGCGCCGAGCGCAATATGCGCGTGTGCAACTTTACCACGCCGGCCAACTACTTCCACGCGCTGCGCCGCCAGTTGAAGGCGAATTACCGCAAGCCGATGGTGGTGATGACGCCGAAATCGCTGCTGCGCCACAAGCTGGCGGTGTCCTCGCTGGCGGATTTCGGGCCGGGTTCGGCTTTCCGCTTCGTCATCCCGGAAGTGGACGCAATCAAGCCGGAGGAGCAGGTCAAGCGCGTCGTGCTCTGCACCGGCAAGGTCTATTACGACCTGCTGGCCGAACGGCGCGAACGCAAGATCGACGACATCGCCATCCTGCGCCTGGAGCAGCTGTATCCCTTCCCGGAAAAGTCCCTGCCCAAGGCGCTGGCGCCCTACACCAACGCCGAGGTGGTGTGGTGTCAGGAGGAGCCCGAGAACATGGGCGCCTGGAACTTCGTCGATCGGCGCATCGAAAAGGTGCTGGCGGGCCTGTCGATCAAGGCCAAGCGGCCGAGCTATGTCGGGCGGGAGGACGCGGCAAGCCCGGCCACCGGCTCGGCCAAGGTGCATGAAGCACAACAGCAGGCCCTGGTGAACCAGGCCCTGTCGATCTAAATACTCGCTCGATACGAAGGCAAAGACTGATGGCAACCGACATCCTTGTGCCCACCCTGGGCGAAAGCGTCAGCAGCGCGACCGTTGCGCGCTGGTTGAAGCAGGCCGGCGAGGCCGTGGCCGTCGACGAGCCCTTGGTGGAGTTGGAAACCGACAAGGTCACTGTTGAGGTGCCAGCACCCGCTGCCGGTGTGCTGGAAAGCATTGGCGCCAAGGAAGGGGCCGAGGTGCAGCCCGGTTCCGTGCTGGGTTCGATCGCCGCCGGTGCCGCCACCGCGGGTGCGAAGCCCGTGGGCACGGCCAGCGGCTCCATCACGGGTTCCGCCGCTGCCGCCGCGGCGCCCACGCCGCCGCCCGCGCCGGCACCGGTGCCCGCCGCGGCCACCGCGCCGCACGCGCCGATGCCCGCCGCCGCCAAGCTGATGGCCGAGAACAACATCGCCCCCGGCCAGATCGGCCCTGGTTCGGCCA
>JAPLOK010000318.1 GCA_026400775.1 Alphaproteobacteria bacterium
GAAGGCATCGAGTTGTTCGCGGGTGCGCGCGGCGAGGCGCTCCATCCAGCGCCATTTATAGGCGATGCCCTCCTCGCCGCCGGAATTGCCATTGGGCAGGTAGATGCCGGCCAGGGTGGCGGAAGCCGTGGTGATTTCGATGTAGCGGGCCTGGGTGTCGGTCTCCTCGCCGGGCAGGGCCTCGGCGGTCACCTCGAAGGGAATGCGGGCCAGCACCGCCACGCCATTGCGGCCGCCATGCTGGCCCACGGCATGCATGCGGTAGCCGGTGCCGGCCAGTTCGAGGGCGGGGAATTCCTCGGTCTTGCACTTGATTTCCTGCAGGAACACGACATCCGGCTGGTGCCGTTCCAGGAAGCGGGCCAGGTGCTGCGCGCGGCGCCGCACCGAATTCACGTTGAAACTGGCGAGGCGCAACCGCGTATCAGACCGCAAACGATACGCCGCAGCCGCAGCCGCTGGTCGCCTGCGGGTTCACCATCTTGAAATGGCTGCCCATCAGGCTTTCGTGCCAGTCCAGCGTGGAGCCGGCCAGGAATTCCAGGCTGGTGCTGTCCACCAGCACGCGCACGCCATCCTGTTCAACGACCAGGTCGTCAGCTTCCGGCGCCTCTGCCAGGTCGAAGCCATATTGCATGCCCGAACAGCCGCCGGCGGAGACCGCGACGCGCAGAGCGGCCGCCGGCTTGCCCTGGCGTTGGGCGATGGCCGCGATCTCGGCGGCGGCGCGGGGCGTGACGTGAAATTCCAACATAGGCCCAACATAGCGATGCCGGCGCGACATTTCCATGGTGTCTGGCGCGCGGCGCGCCGGGGGTGTCTGGCGCGGGGCGCGCGGGGGTGTCTGTCGCGCGGCGCGCGGGTCGCCGTTGCGGCGCGCCCCGCGCGGGTGATACCGCCCCACCATGCCCTCACCCGATCGCCGCCCCACCCTGGCCCCCTGGGCCGTCCACCCCGATGCCTCGCGCGGGCGCCTGCATGCGGAACCGGAGGACGCGACGCGCAGCCCCTATCAGCGCGACCGCGACCGCATCCTGCACAGCCGCGCCTTCCGCCGCCTGCAATACAAGACGCAGGTGTTCGTCTTCCATGAGGGCGACCATTTCCGCACGCGGCTGACGCACAGCATCGAGGTGGCGCAAATCGCCCGCAGCCTGGCCCGCCGCCTGCGCCTGGATGACGACCTGGCCGAAGCCTTGGCGCTGGCGCATGACCTGGGCCACCCGCCCTTCGGCCATGCCGGGGAGGAAGCGCTGGATGCCGCGATGCGCAGCCATGGCGGCTTCGACCATAACGGCCAGTCCTTGAAGCATGTGACCATGCTGGAACGCCGCTATGCCGGCTTTGACGGCCTGAACCTGACCTGGGAAACGCTGGAGGGCATCGCCAAGCACAACGGCCCGGTGCGCGCGCCCAAGGGCTACATCGCGGAATATGATTTCCGCCACAGCCTGGACCTGACCAGCCATGCCAGCGCCGAGGCCCAGGTGGCCGCGATCGCCGACGACATCGCCTACAACAACCACGACCTGGAGGATGGGCTGCGCGCGAAGCTCTTCACCATGGAGGAGGTGGCGGCATTGCCGCTGCCGGGTGCGGCGCTGGAACAGGTAAAGCTGCAACACCCGGGTGTGGGCGCCGAGCGCCTGGCGCCGGAAATGGTGCGCCGGGTGATCGGCCGCATGATTCAGGATGTGGTGGATGAAACCGCGCGACGCATCGAAGTGCTGGACCCCGCGGATGCCGATGCGATCCGTGCCGCTGGCCGCCCCGTCGTTGGGTTCTCCAACAGCATGGCCGAAGCCAACCGCGTGGTGCGCGAATTCCTGTTTGAACGCATGTACCGCCATTGGCGCGTGAACCGCACCATGGGCAAATCCAAGCGCGTGCTGCAGATGTTGTTCCAGCTGCTGCATGGCGGGCCGCAGATGCTGCCCGATGGCTGGCGCGAGCGCGCCGGTGCCGCCGGCACGCCGGGCTGCGCGCGGGTGGTGTGCGACTATATCGCCGGCATGACGGACAGGTATGCACTGGAGGAGTATAAGCGGATGACGGACCCCGACACGGCGGGGTGACGCGCTGCTGCGCGAATGGCATACGCGCAGCATGCGGATTCTCTACCACCTCCCGCTCTCGCCCTATTCCCGCAAGGTTCGGCTTGCGCTGGCCGAGAAGCGCATCCCCTTCGAACTGCGCCTGGAAAAGGTGTGGGACCGGCGCGAGGAATTCGTCGAGCTCAACCCCGCCTGCACCGTCCCCGTCTTCGAGGATGAGAACGGCCTGACCATCGTCGATTCCGCGGCCATCTGCGAATATCTGGATGAAGCCTATCCGGATGTGTCCCTCTATGGCCGCACGCTGGCCGAACGCGCGGAAGTGCGCCGCCTGACCGCCTGGTTCGACCAGAAATTCGGCCAGGAGGCGACGCGCAACCTGATCTGGGAACGCCATCTCAAGCGCAGCCTGGGCCTGGGCAATCCTGAAGCCGCGGCAATCCGCGCGGGCTATGCGAACCTGAAGGACCACATGGCCTATCTGGGCTGGCTCGCTGAAAGCCGCTCCTGGCTGGGCGGGGCCTTCATCAGCCTGGCGGATTTCGCGGCGGCCGCGCATCTCTCCGTGCTGGACTACGCCAATGACGTGGACTGGTCGCTGAACGCGGCCGCCAAGGAATGGTATGCGCGCATCAAGTCGCGCCCCGCCTTCCGCCCGCTGCTGGCCGAACGCGTCAGCGGCATGGCGCCGCCCTCGCACTACGACAACCTGGATTTCTGACCATGGATATCTTCGCGGCCCTCCGCGCGCGCGTCATCGCCGCGCTGGCCGAATTGCTGCCCGAGCTGCCGCCGGAGGCGACCGCGAAAGTCACGGTCGAACCCCCGCGCGACCCCTCGCATGGCGACATGGCGACCAATGCGGCGATGGTGGTGGCCAAGCCCGCCGGTATCGCGCCGCCCAAGCTGGCGGCGGCTTTGGCCGAAAACCTGGCCGCCCTGCCGGAGGTGGAAAGCGCCACCCCCGCCGGCCCCGGCTTCCTGAATTTACGCCTGCGCGCCGATTATGTGCGCGCGCAAATCCCCGAAGTGCTGCGCGCTGGTGAGGCCTTCGGGCAGGGCGCGGCCACGGGCCAGCGGGTCAATGTCGAATATGTCTCCGCCAACCCGACGGGCCCCATGCATGTGGGCCATTGCCGTGGTGCGGTGGTGGGCGATGCGCTGGCCAATCTGCTGGCCAAGGCCGGGCATGCGGTCACTAAGGAATACTACATCAATGATGCCGGCGCGCAGGTGCAGGCGCTGGGTTACGCCGCCCTCTGGCGCGCCGCAGAAGTGCTGGCCGCGCAAGCTGCGCAAGGCCCGCTCTTCGACGCGCTGCGCGCCGCGCCGGCCGAGGCCCGCGCCACCATCGAGGCCGCCTGGGGCACCACGCTGCAATATGGCGGCGAGTATCTGCTGCCGGTGGGCGCAGCGCTGGCCGCGCGCGATGGCACGGCCCTGTTCGACGCCGATGGTCGCCCAGCACCGGGGGCCGCCGATGCTGCCCGCATACTGGCCGTCTCGATGATGATGGCAGAAATCCGCGTCGATCTTGCCGCGCTTGGCGTCGTGCAGGACATCTTCATCTCCGAAGCCGAA
>JAPLOK010000066.1 GCA_026400775.1 Alphaproteobacteria bacterium
CCCGCCGTCGCGGCATAGGCTGTGCCGGTGCCGTTCTCGGCGAAATTCGCGCTGGTGGCGGAGGTCACGATCGGCGTGTCCAGCACATCCGTCACGGTGATCATGACGTTCTGCCGGGCTTCGGTGGTGCCATCCGTCACCACCACGGTGATCGCGTAGCGGTTGTCGGCGTCCGCATCGGCGGGCACCTCGAAGTTCGGCGCGGAGACGAAGCTCACCGCGCCCGTGGCCGGATCGATCGTGAAGGCTGGCGCATCCACGCCCTCGATCGACCATGTGAGCACCACCGAACCATCGACACCGTCTGCGGCGGCCGTATAGGCGGTGCCAGTGGCATTCTCCGCGAAACTGGCAGTTCCCAGGGAGACGATGTTCATGGCGGCGTGAATCCTTCAGGAGGCCGTGTGGCCGGTCCTGAGGATCAATGGCGCAAATTGGTTGCGCGTCGGTTACCAGGCATGGGCATGGGCCGACGGCCAGGGCTTGCAGGCTGATACGACATCCGGCTTCGGCCCCGAATTGACGCAACCGTTTGCGGTTTCAACGCCGGTTTGGGCCTGAGTGATTGGGCCTATGTGCGAAGCCGTTCATGGCGGCATGCCAGGCAACGGCATGCGAGCCGAGCGCAGACCTGGCCGGGCCTGGGATCACCGAGTGCGCGCAACCTGCTGCCCGGCTGCCTGGCGCGCCACCGCCGGCCGCGGCGGCGTCGGCAAGGCGCGGTTCACGCGCTGGTATGACCGAGTGCTGGTTGCAGGCCGCGTCCAGTTGGCGCGGGTGAAGCGCGCGCCGCCCTGGTAGCTGGCATAGACCGGACCATCGCCCATATCCGGCCGATTGTGAATGAAGCCATAGGTCGGGTAGCTGCGGCCATGGCTGTCGCGGTCATGGCCAACCTGCACGCGCACCTCGCTCCAGGAATTATCGGAGGAGACGTCGATCACCGACACGCCGCGCATCACGCTGCCGCGACGAATGCCCGGGCCGCCCCAATTGGCGTGGTCGATTTCGATCTGGCGGGGGTTGATGACGCGGCTGACCACGGCGACATGGCCCATGCGCATGCCGCCCGATCCCGGCCAAGCCAGCACCGAACCCACTTCCGGACGGTTGCCACGGGCATAGCGGCCGGCGGCGTTGTGCCACCAGTCACGACCATTGCCGCGCACTTCCATGCCGGTGACCATACGCGCATAGGGCACGCAGGAAATGCCGCCGGACGGGCGGCTGGCGCGTTGTGTCTGCGGGCGGGAATGGTTGCGGGCGGCCTGGCCGGCGCCGCTGCGGGATTCAGACTGGGCGCTGCGGCCATCGGGGCGAGAAGCCTGCGCCGGCGCCATCAGCGCCACGCAACCCATGCCAACGCAAAGGCTCAGTGCCAGCAATGAAGCTCGCATGCAGTCTCCCGTGAATGCCTTTCGCTGTCCGGTGTGGCCAGCGCCCGTGCGGAGGGATGCGGGGGCCGGGCAGGTCGGGCAACCCGGAAACTGCGATACACCCGGTAATGCGGCGTGATTCGCCCGATCAGCCTGTGGATAACTTTATGACATAAGAAGATTAGCCTATATTCGCCTCAATGACGACGGAATGCCACAGTGTGGGTGGCAGTGATGCCACAGTCGGAAGCGGGCGGTTTATGGCGGCTTTGTGGCGATATCGGGCCAATTTGCGGCAAACTGCCGCCAACATCGCAGAAACACTTGCGACCGCCGTCCCAAGCACAGGATCAGACTCCGCAGGGCGCCATCAAACCTGCACGCCGAGCCGCCCCGCCAGGTCCTGGATGTACTGCCAGGCCACGCGCCCCGAACGCGCCCCGCGAGTGACCGACCATTCCACCGCCCCCTTGCGCAAGGCCTCCTGGTCGATCGGCAGCGACAGTGCCGCCGCATAGCCCTCGATCATTGCGAAGAAGGTGTCCTGGTCGGTGTTGTGGAAGCCGATCCACAGGCCGAAGCGGTCCGACAGCGAGACCTTTTCCTCCACCGCTTCCTGGCCATGGATGGCGCCGCGGGTCTCGTTCTCGATCATGTCGCGCGGCATCAGGTGCCGCCGGTTTGAGGTGGCGTAGAACAGCACATTCGTCGGCCGCCCCTCGATGCCGCCATCCAGCACGCTCTTCAGCGCCTTGTAATCGGCATCCTCGCGCTCGAAGGACAGGTCGTCGCAGAACACCAGGATGCGCCGGCGGGAGGTGCGCAGCACATTCAGCAATTCGGGCAGGGTGATGATGTCCTCGCGCTGGATCTCGATCAGCGCGAGTGCCGCCGGATGCGCCTCATTGGCCGCGGCATGCGCGGCCTTGACCAGCGAAGACTTGCCGGTGCCCCGCGCGCCCCAGAGCATGGCGTTGTTCGCCGGCAGACCCTGCGCGAACCGCAGGGTATTGCCCATGATGATGTCCTTCTGCCGCTCGATGCCCTTGAGCAGGCCAAGCTCCACCCGCGCCACCACCGGCACCGGGTCCAGCCTCGCCGGCGGGCCTGGGTGCCAGACGAAGGCATCCGCCCCCTCCAGCGAGAGGCGTTCGGCCGGCGGCGGGGCCAGGCGTTCGAGGGCTTCGGCGATGCGGGTGAGGAGTGCGTCGTTCATGGGCGGCGCATGTGGCGGCAAAGCCGCGGCGCGTCCAGCGCTTGACGCGCATGAAACGCCGTTTAGGTTCCGCCCTTCACCGCCAATCCGGAGCTTTCACCCATGTTGATCTCGCCCGCCTTCGCCCAGGATGCCGCAGGCGGCGCCGGTGGCGTCGTGATGCAGCTGCTGCCGCTGATCCTGATCTTCGTCGTCTTCTACTTCCTGCTGATCCGCCCGCAGCAGCGCAAGATGAAGGAACACCGCGGCATGCTGTCCGAGCTGAAGCGCGGCGACCGCGTGATCACCGCCGGCGGCATCGTCGCCGAGATCAAGAAGGTGACCGAAGGCTCTGACGAGATCGAGGCTGAGATCGCGCCCAATGTCCGCGTGACCATCGTGCGTGGCACCATCGGCAGCGTCATCAAGCCCGAAGCGGCCAACGACACCAAGGCCTGAGTGTTATAGTGTAGCGGGAGCGGGCGCCCCTTCTGCCCCCGCTCTGCGCCATGCCGCCGCCGCCTGCCCATTCGATGGGCAGGCGCATGTTTGGCGGCATCCGATGCGCCGGCAGCGCCAATTGCCCAGCCGCCCCCTGATCGCCCATCTCCCCCCTGACCAGATGGAGGGGACCCATGGCGCGCATCTTCGGAAGCAGTGATCCTTGCCTGTGCGGCCGCCCGCATGAGGGCTTCGCCTGCGAGGATGCGCCGGCCGACGGCACCGGCCTGCATGGCCAGGTTGTCGACGAAGCCGCCCTGCGCGCCGCCTTCCCCCATGTGCCCACCCGCCGCGCCATGCTCGCAGCCTTCGGCGCGCCGACATTGCTCGCCGCCATCAGCCAGTTCGTGCCGCTGCACATCGCGCGCGAAGCCATGGCGCAAGCGCCCGGGACGCCGGAAAAGCGCGACCTGAAGATCGGCTTCATCCCCATCACCTGCGCCACGCCCATCATCATGGCCGACCCGATGGGCTTCTACCGCCGCCATGGGCTGAATGTGGAAGTGATCCGCACCGCGGGCTGGGCCGTGATCCGTGACCGTTCCATCGCCCGCGAATACGACGCGGCGCATATGCTGGCCCCCATGCCGGTCGCGATGTCGCTGGGCATCGGCGTGGCGCAGCCCATCCCCTTTGCCGTCGCCGCCATCGAGAACGTCAACGGCCAGGCCATCACGCTGGCCAACAAGCACCGCGAGCGCCGCAACCCACGCGACTGGCGCGGCTTCCGCTTCGCCGTGCCATTCGATTTCTCGATTCACAACTA
>JAPLOK010000106.1 GCA_026400775.1 Alphaproteobacteria bacterium
ATCGTGATGTCCGGCGATGCGCAGCAACTGGGCATCGGCACCATGTCCGATGCGCGGTGGGAGCGCCTCTACAACACCATGCGCGATGCAGGTGTCTATGCGCCGGGCCTGGATGTGCGGCGCGCCTATGACCTGCGCTTCGTGAACCGCCGTGTGGGGCTGTCCTGAGCACGCCTGCCTTGGCCACGCTGACCGGCGTGGCCAAGCGGTATGCCACCGGCACGCTCGCCGTGGATGGCGTGGACCTGACGCTGGCGCGCGGGGATTTCCTGGCGCTACTGGGGCCTTCGGGCTGCGGCAAATCGACGCTGCTGCGGATGATCGCCGGGCTGATCGAGCCATCGGAAGGCGCGATCACCTTCCCGGCCGATCCCACCGCGCGGCAGTCGATCGGCTTCGTCTTCCAGGAGCCCACGCTGATGCCCTGGGCGACAGCGCTGCGCAATGTCGCGCTGCCGCTGGAACTGGCAGGCCAGTCGCGTCACGAAGCCGCTTCGCGCGCGGCGGAGATGCTGGCACGTGTGGGCCTGGCGGGGTTCGAGAATGCCTATCCGCGAGCGCTGTCGGGTGGGATGAAGATGCGCGTCTCCATCGCGCGCGCCCTGGTGACCAAGCCACGCCTGCTGCTGCTGGACGAACCCTTCGCGGCCCTGGATGAGATCACCCGCTTCAAGCTCAACCAGGACCTGTTGCGGCTGTGGCAGGCCGAGCGATTCACTGTCGTGTTCGTGACGCATTCGGTGTTCGAAAGCGTGTTCCTGGCCGAGCGCATCATCGTCATGGCGCCGCGCCCGGGGCGCATCGTGACCGAACTCGCAGTCCCGGCCGAGGACCGCGCGACAACTGAATTCCGCACCTCCGCCAGCTATGCCGCGCATTGCCGCGAGGTCAGCCACGCGCTGGAACGCGCCATGGAAACCGCATGACCGCACTGCTGTTCGAAGGTGCCACGCTGCTGCCCGGCGGCGATGACTGGGCGCCGCGCGCGCTGGATGTGCTGGTGGTGGATGGCCGCATCGCATCCGGCCCGGTGCCCGCGGGTGCCACGCGCATCGATGCGCGCCGCCTGCTGCTGCTGCCCGCCTTCGTCAACGCGCATACGCATTCGCCTGAATGCCTGGCACGCGGGCGTGCGCCGATGGCGAGGCTCGATGAATGGCTCGCGGCGGCTTACGGGGCCGGGCAGGATGCGCTGAACGCGGCCGCGATCCGCCAGGCGATCCTGATCACGGCCGCCGAGAACATCCGCGCTGGCTCCGTCGCCATCACCGACCATTTCCGGCAGATGCCGCTGTCACCGGCCGCTGTGCGCACAGCCGGCGCCGCCTGGGCCGAGACCGGCATGCGTGTAAAGCTTGCGGCCATGATGCGCGACATCGCCAGCCCCTCGGCCGATCTGGTGCCCGACACCCAGGCGGCGCTGGATTTCGCGGCCGCGTTACTGGATGACCCGCCGCCGGGTGTGACCATCGGCCTTGGCCCGTCGGCGCCGCAGCGCTGCACCGATGCGCTGCTGGCGGGTGTTGCGGAACTGGCGCGCAAGCGCGGCGCCTTCATCCATCTGCATCTGTGCGAGACGGCGCTGGACCGCGAGCGCTGCGTCGCGCGCTTCGGCCGCAAGCCGGTGGCGCATCTGGCCGCACTCGGCCTTGCGGGGCCGGATGTCGAGTACGCGCATTGCGTGCATTTGGATGACGACGAACTGGGCCTGATGGCCGAAGCCGGTACGCTGATGATCCACAACCCGGTGGCCAATCTGCGCCTGGGCAGCGGCATTGCGCCGGTGGCGCGTGCTGCCGCAGCCGGCGTTCGCATCGCGGTCGGCACCGATGGTGCGGGCAGCAATGACACGCAATGCATGCTGGAAGCCGCGAAGCTCGCCTGCCTGTTCCCGCGTGCCGCGCGCCCTGATTCGGAATGGCTGACGCCCGAGGCAGCACTGCGCTTCGCAACCGGCGCGCCCCTGCTGGCCGGCGCGCCCGCGGATATGATCGCGCTCAGCCTCGACGCGCCCGCCTTCGCTGCCATGCGCCCCGATGAGATGGCAGCGCGCCTGCTCTATGCCGCGCGCCCGCGCGACATCCGCCATGTGCTGGGCGCCGGCCATTTCCTGCTGCGCGACGGCGAACTCACCGCGGCACCGCTGCGCGAGGTGCATCCATGAATGAACGCCTGTTGAAATGGCTCGCGCCGATGGTGGTGGGCCTGCTGTTCCTCGGCGGCTGGGAATGGATGGTGCGCGCGCGCGGCATTCCGCATTTCATCCTGCCGGGACCATTGCTGATCGCCGAGACCTTGGTGCGGGACTGGCACACGCTGTCCATCTCGCTCTGGATCACGCTGCAGATCACCTTCGCGGCGCTGGCGGTCGCGGCGGTGCTGGGGCTGCTGCTTGCGATCATGTTCGCGCAGTCGCGCGTGATCGAGATGTCGCTGTTTCCCTATGCGGTCATCCTGCAGGTGACGCCCATCGTCGCCATCGCGCCGCTGATCATCATCTGGGTGGATGATGTGCGCGTGGCGCTGCTGATCTGCGCCTGGATCGTCGCCTTCTTCCCCATCCTGTCCAACACCACGGTCGGGCTGAACAGCGCGGACCGCAATCTCGTGGATCTGTTCCGCCTCTATGGTGCCTCGCGCTGGCAGGTGCTGATGCGGTTGCGGCTGCCGACGGCGATGCCCTTCTTTCTCTCGGGGCTGCGCATCTCCGGCGGGCTCGCGCTGATCGGCGCCATCGTGGCGGAATTCGTGGCCGGCACTGGCGGCCGCGCCTCGGGGCTGGCCTATCGCATCCTGGAGGCCGGCTACCAGTTGCAGATTCCGCGCATGTTCGCGGCCCTGGTGCTGGTCTCGGCCACCGGCATTGCCATCTTCGCGGCGATGTCCTGGCTGTCGCACATGCTGCTGCGCCGCTGGCACGAAAGCGCGCAATCCGGAGACGCTTCATGATCGATGCCCCGCGCCCGGTGGGCGCCGAACACTGGCTGCGCCAGGCGGGCGCGGAATACTGGCTGCGCGATGCGCGCGTGCCCGCAGCCCTGACCGATGCGGGCGGCGAGGGGCTGACACGCCTCGACATCCGCGTGTCGCATGGGCGCATCGCCGCCATCGCGCCCGCGGGCACCGCGCCCGATGGCGTGTCGCTGGATGGCGGGCAGCTCTGGCCCGGCTTTGTCGATGCGCATACGCATCTCGACAAGGGCCATATCTGGCCGCGCCAGCCCAACCCGACCGGCGATTTCGCCGGCGCCATCGGCGCCGTCATGGCCGATCGTGGCGCGGCCTGGACGGAGTCCGATATGCGCGCGCGCGCCGAATTCGCGCTGCGCTGCGCCTATGCCTACGGCACGGTCGCTGTGCGCACGCATCTGGACAGCTACCTGCCGCATGCGCGCACCACCTGGCCGCTCTTCGCCAAGCTGCGCGAGGAATGGGCCGGG
>JAPLOK010000515.1 GCA_026400775.1 Alphaproteobacteria bacterium
ATGCGCAACGCCGCGCCGCGCACCGTCGAGGACACCTGGCGCAAGGCCGGTCAGCTCCTCGAGCTCGTCTCGCCCAACGAATGCGCCAACTACCTCAGCAACTCAGGCTACGCTTCCATGTAAAAACAGCATGCTCTAGATACTAGGCTGCCGCGCCGGGGCTGATACCGCGCTCGGGCAATTGGCGCGCAGCCTGGCGGAGAGGCCGCCGGCGACCGACTTCGCCGCGGACTGGGGCGCACGTCACCAGGGAGCGGCACGGCACAAACGAAGACGTTTGTGTGACGATGATTTCCGCCCTGGCTTCTAGGCGCTCCAGGCCGCCATGGTCGCTCGCGCGCATTCATGCATCACGGTGAGCGCGCGCTGGGTGGCGTTGCTGCCGATGATGAAGGGGTTGGGCGCGCCCGGCTGCATCCGCGCCAGCTTTTCCACCGCCTCGTCATAGAGGTTGTGGTTGGAGAGGAAGACCTCGACATTCTGCCGCGCCGCGATCTCGCGGGCGCGCGCCGTCGCGTCGATATAGGCCTGCAGGCGCGGGATGCGGTCTGCGCGGCGGCCGAAATTGAAGGCCGTGCCGCCCCAGAGCATGGCGCGATGCGTCCGCCCCCCCTGGCGCACGTCGAACAGCAGCGTGATGGTGCCCATGGTGTGCCCGGGCGTGATCAGAGCATCGAGGTTGGTATCCCCCAGCCGGATGACATCGCCATCCTGCACCGCGACATCCCGCCGCGGCGGCCGGCCCCAGTCGGGTCGGTCGAATTCCAGGCCGGTCTCCATCATCGTCCAGTCCAGCGCGCTGCACACCACGCGGCAGCCGGAGCGGCGGATGATATGCCCCGCACCGCCATAATGGTCGCCATGGCCATGGCTGATGACCAGGGTGCGGATGCGCGCGGGATCCAGGCCCAGCTGGCGCATGCCGGCCTCGGTGATGCGCTCGGCATCGGCGTCATTGTCCATGGCGTCGACCAGGATGATGCCGTCCGAGGTGGTGATGGCCCAGGCGCTGACCCAGCGGCTGCCGACGAAGTGCAGATTGTCGAAGGGCTTGCCCGGCGGCGGCGCGGGCAGCGCCATGAGCTGGCTGGGCGTCAGCGCCTGCCGGCCGGGCGTCGGCGCCGCGACTTCGCCCAGCACGAGATAGGCACGCAGATCATCGCCCGCCGCCGCCCGCGCCGCCGCCAGATGCTGCTGCACGGCGGGTGATTGCGCAGCGGCTTCGCCGGCGGGAGCGCCAGCGCCAGACAGCAGGCGCAACCCAGGCCCAGAAAATCCCGGCGGCTGGGGGTGACGGCCTCGGCGCGGAGCGCAGAACGAGGCGAAGGGGTCAGGAAACGCATGCGGTGCTCCTCTGTCCGGCAGGAGCAGCATGCCCGAACGCAGCCGTAAAAGTCAAAGATATGGTTTATAGGGCCAAGCCATTTTCAGCGCAGCTTGACGTCGATCCGAACAACGTCGCCGCGATACACGCCATCCGCCACCAGGATCAGCACGCCGTTCTGGTCCACCGCCGCGCGGCGCACCAGGGCGACCGGCGCGTTGATCGGCAATTGCAGCGCCGTCGCCGTCTCGACATCCGCGGTGCCGATGGTCAGCGTCTGCCAGGCATCGGTGATCTGCACACCGGGAATGCCGGAGGCCAGCCTCAGCGCGGTCTTGCCGCGCAGATCGGCCGCCGTGACCTTCGAGCGCAGGCGCTGGTCCAGGAAGACCTCGGTGACGAGAAACGGCTGGCCATCGCGCCAATGCCGCCGCCGGATATGCACATAGCGCGGCGCCTTCACACCCATCTCGGAAGGCGGCGAGGGGATGTCGAGCACGCCGCGCGTCTCGCCCAGCACCTCGATCTCCGCACCTTCGCGGGCGCGTAGAAGCCCGGTCCAGTCGGTCTCCACCTCGCACCAGAGGCGGTTCGTCTCGGGCGGCTTGCGCACGAAGGTGCCCTTGGCGCGGAAGCGCTCGATCAGCCCCTCATCTTCCAGCTGGCCCAGCGCCTGGCGGATGGTGGCGCGCGCCACGCCGCATTCCGCCGCCAGGTCATCCACCGTCGGAATCTGCGCGCCGGTCTTCCACACGCCCTGCTCGATCCGCCGGCGGAACAGCGTGGCGAGCTGGATGTAGCGCGAGACCGCGCTGCGGTTGAGATCGATGGCTGAAGCGGCGGGGCGGGCGGCCAGGGACATGCACTCCTGGTTACTCGGCCTGGGCTGCGGCGTCCAGGAATTCGCGCCCGGCGCGGAAGGCCTCGATATCCGCCAGCATGCGCGCGATCAGCGCCCTGCGCGTCTCCCGCGTCAGAGAGGCGCTGTGCGGTGCCAGCACGACATTGCCCAGCGTGAGGAAGCGCGGGTCCAGCGCGGGTTCGCGCGCGAATACGTCCAGCCCGGCGCCGGCGATGCCGCCCGATTCCAGCGCCGCGATCAGCGCCTCCTCATCCACCAGCGCGCCGCGCGCGATGTTCACCAGCACGCCCTCGGGCCCCAGCGCGCGCAGCACCGCCGCATCCACCATGCGGTCCGATTCCGGGGTCGCGGCCAGCGCCAGGATCAGCACATCGGCGCGCTCCGCCAATGCGGTCAGCGAGGCCAGGCGCGGCCAGGGCAGTGCCGGTTTTTCTCGCGGGCCGCACCAGGCCACCGCCATGCCGAGCCCCTCGCAGCGGCGCGCAATGGCCTGGCCGATGCGTCCCATGCCGACAATGCCGGCCGTCTTGCGATGCAGGCTGAGGCCAAGCCGCATCCGCTCCCGCCCCCAGCGCCCGGCGCGGACGAAGCGATCCGCCTCGGCCACCAGCCGGGCCGCGCCATACATCAGCCCGATCGCGGCATCGGCCACATCCTCGGTCATCACATCGGGCGTATAGGCCACCGCGAAGCCGCGCCGCGCCGCGGCCGCGAGGTCGATGCGCTCAAGCCCCGCGCCCTGGCTGGAGAGCAGTTTCAGGTCGGGCAACCGGTCCAGCAGCGCGGCCGTCGCACCATGCATGGCCGTGGTGACGGCGATGCGAAAGCCGGGGCGTGGGGCGAGTGCTGCGTCGTCCTCCACCAGCTCGAACCGCTCCGCCAGCGCCGCGCGCAGATCGGCGGGGATGGGACAGAGCAGCAGCAGGGCTTCGCGCATCTACCGGCCCCTGAAGACGGGCTTGCGCTTCTCGGCGAAGGCGCGCCAGGCCTCCTGCGTGTCCTCGGTGCGCGACAGAGCTGCGGTCTGCGATTGCTCGAAGACATAGCCCTCGTGCAGCGGCATGTACTCCGTCACCTGGAAGCTGCGCTTGGCAGCCTGCACGGCCAGCGGCACCTTGCCCGCTATCTCGGCGCCGATCTTGCGCGCCTCGGCCAGCAGCGCATCGCGTGGCAGGCAGGCGGAGGCGACATTCATCCGCAGCAGGTCCGGCCCCAGCATGCGGCGCGCGGTGTAGATCATCAGCCGCGCATTGGACTCGCTGAAATGGCGCCGCACATGCCCCACGCCACCGGCCAGGCCGACATCCACCTCGGTCATGGACAGATAGGCATCCTCGGCCACCAGGATGATGTCGGCGCAGAGCGCCAGCACGGCACCCGCACCAATGGCCAGCCCGTTCACCGCGGCGATCACGGGCTTGCCGCAATCCATGATGCAGTCGAAGGAAGCGCGGGTCAGCCGGTTGTGGCGCGGATAGGCGCCATGCTCGCCCGCGATGTTCGGCCGCTCCTTCAGGTCGGCGCCAGCGCAGAAGGCGCTGCCCGCGCCGGTCAGGATCACGGCGCGCACATCCTCGCGGTCATGCAGCGCGTCGAAGACGGCGATCAGCTCCTCCTTCATCGCGCGGTTCTGTGCGTTGACCGGCGGGCGGTCGAGCGTGACGGTCGCGACGAAATCGGCGACCTCCAGCTTCAAGGTTTCATAGCTCATTCGACGCGTATCCCCGCTGCTTCGATCACCTGTCGCCACCTGGCACTTTCCCGCGCGATGGTCGCGCCCAGTTCCTCCGGTGTGGAGGGCGTGGCCTCCTCGCCCAGCGCCTCCATGCGCGCCCGATAGGCCGGATCGTTCAGGATGCCGACAATGGCCTGGTTGAGGCGCAGCACGATGTTATGCGGCGTGCCGCCGGTGGCCGCGATGTAGTTGAAGGGCGCGGCATCGAAGCCGGGCAGCGTCTCGGCCAGGGCTGGCAATTCGGGCACCAGGGCCGAGCGTTCCGGCGTGGTCACACCCAGCGCACGCAGGCTGCCATTGCGCGCCGGCGGCAGCAGGATGGACAGCGTGTCCAGCGCCATGCTCACCGTGCCCGCCACCAGATCCGTCACGGCCGGGCCGGTGCCGCGATAGGGGACATGGGTGATGTCGATGCGGGCCATGAATTTCAGCATCTCGCCGGCCAGATGCGAGGAGGAGCCGACTCCGGAGGACGCGAAGCTCAACAGGCCCGGCCGCGCCCGTGCCAGCGCGATCAGCCCCGCCACGTCATTGACGCCCAGCGAGGGATGCACCGCCAGCAAATTGGGCGCGCGCTTGTAGCCGGAGACGGGCGCGAAATCCCGCACCGGATCATAGGGCAGGCTGCGCATCAAATGGGGGTTGATGATCTGCGGCCCAGGCGTGCCGTAGAGCAGCGTGTGCCCATCCGGGGCTGCGCGCGCGACCAGGTGCGCGCCCAGCGTCGCACCCCCGCCCGGCCGGTTCTCCACCACCACGGGCTGGCCGAGCACGGCCGAAAGCGGTGTGGCCAGTTGCCGCGCGCTGGCATCGGCCGAGCCACCCGCCGCGAAGGGGCAGATCAGCCGGATCGGCCGGTTGGGGAAGCCTTGTGCCAGGGCGGGCGCCGGCAGCGCGACCGCGCTGGCCAGCAGGGAACGGCGATGCAGCCTCATTCGATGGTGATCCTCTGTTTGACGATGACATCGCGCCAGCGCTCGATTTCCTCTCGGACCATCGCCGCCAGCTCCGCGGGCGTGCCGCCCACCGGCTCGGCGCCAAGCGCCGCGAAGCGCGCCTGCACGGTGGGTTCTGCCAGCACGCGGTTCAGCGCGGCGTTGAGTGCCGCGATGGCCTCGGGCGGCGTGCGCGCCGGGGCGAGCAGATAGTTGAACGAGGCATCATGGAAGCCCGGCAGCGTCTGCGCGATTATCGGCAGTTCCGGCGCCGCCTGCGCCGGGTCGCGCGTGCTGACCGCCAGCGCCCGCACCCGGCCTTCGCGCACCAGCGGCAGCAATGCTGCGGCGGTGTCCAGCACCATATCCACACGGCCGACCATCAAGTCCTGAACGCCCGGTGCGGTGCCGCGATAGGGCACGTGCAGCAGTTCGATGCCGGCCATCTGCGCCAGCAGCGCGCCGGCCAGATGCGCCGAGGAGCCAATGCCCGAACTGGCATAGGTGATGCGGCCCGGGCGGGCGCGCGCCGCGGCGATGAACTCCGCCACGCTGCCGGCGGGAAAATCCGGCCGCACCACCAGCAGCTTGGGCGCGCGCATCAGCGCGATGACGGGCGCGAAATCCGCCATCGCGTCATAGGGCAGGTTGCGCATCATCAAGGGGTTCAGGATCTGCACGGGCGGCGGCGCGTAGAGCAGCGTGGTGCCATCCGGCGCCGCGCGCGCCACCTGCACCGCCGCCACGGTATTGGTGCCGCCCGGGCGGTTCTCGATGATCACCGCCTGGCCCAGCTGCGCGGCCAGCGGGTCGGCGATCAGCCGCGCGATGGTGTCCGCCGTGCCGCCGGGCGCCAGCGGCACGATGATGCGCAGCGGCCTGGCCGGCGCCCAGCCTGGCTGCGCGGCGGCCTGGCTCAGCGGCAGCACGGCAAGGAGGTGGCGCCGTCGCATCCCAGATCAGTCCAGCCGGGTGCCAGTCACGCGCACCACCTCGCCCCAGGCGCTGTGCGTCTGCCGGATGAAGGCGGCGAAGGCGGCGGGCGAATCGCTGACGATGCGCCCGCCCTGGTCGGCCAGCGCGCGGCGCGCCTCGCCTTCCTCGGTCGCGGCGCGGATCGCGGCGTTGAGTGTCGCGATCCGATCGGGCGGGATGCCGGCTGGGCCCAGCACGCCATACCAGGTCTCGCTCACCAGGCCGGGCACGCCGGCCTCGATGGCGGTCGGCAGCTCGGGCAGCAAGGCGATGCGCTGTTCGGCGGTCACCGCCAGCGCCGGCAGCGCGCCGGCGCGGATCTGCCCCAGCAGCGCCGGCACATCGGCCAGCAGGATCTGGATGCGGCCGGCCAGCAGGTCGGTCACCGCCGGGGCCGCGCCGGGATAGGGGATATGGGTGATGTCGATGCCGGTGCGCAGCTTCAGCAATTCGCCCGCCATATGCAGCGAGGAGCCGATGCCGGCCGAACCGAAGGCCAGCTGGCCGGGCCGCGCGCGCGCCATCGCCACCAGTTCCGCCAGCGAGCGGACCCCGAGGCCGGGCGCTGCGGAGACGATCTGCGGCACGCCCAGCACCTGACCCAGCGGTGTCAGGTCGCGCAGCGGGTCATAGGGCATGTTGGCGCGCAGATGCGGCAGGATGACGATGGCGCCGCTGCTGGCCATGACCAGCGTATGCCCATCCGGCCGCGCCTTCGCTGCCGCATCCACGCCGATCACGCCGCCCGCGCCGGGGCGCGACTCCACCACCACGGGCCGGCCCAGGCGCTCGCTCATCACGCGCGCGACGACGCGGGCGATGATGTCGGCCGGGCCGCCGGCGGCGAAGGGCACGATCATGCGGATCGGCTGGTCGGGGAAGGCCTGCGCCCATGCGCCATTGCCCAGCGCGGGTAGTGTCAGCGTGGCCAGTGTGGCGCGGCGTCCGATCATGCTGGTGGCTTCCTGTGGCGGGCTGCACGTGCCGTGAAGATGGGCGTGCGAGGGCCTGGCCATGCGCCAGGCTCCGCGGGCGGCAGTTCGAACAGGCCTGTCGCCGGGGGGGTCAGCGGCTCCGCCTCGCCATCCGGCAGCGGGATGCCATGCGCGTTCAGCGTCATCGACACCATGGTGTAGTAGCCGATGAGCGCGGTGAGCTCGACCACGCCCTTCACGCCGAAGGCCGCGCGCGCGGCGGCATAGACATCATCCGGCACGCCGCCATCCTGCTGCAATGCGCGGGCGAAGGCGTAGATCATGGCCTCCTGCGCATCGACGAAGATGGGCGGCTTGCCATCGCGGATGGCGTCGAGGATGGCGGGCGCGATGCCGGCCTCGGCCGCGGTGCGGGCATGCACCCACCATTCCACCTGGCTGCTCCAGCGCCGGCCGGTGACGCAGATCGCCAGCTCCGACAGGCGCTTGGGCAGCGAGGTGCCAAAGCGAAGCGCCTCGCCCATCGCGGACCAGCGGCCGGCGAGCTCGGCATTGTGGATGGCTGCCCGCAGCGGACCGATGACGGTGCCGCGCGGGCCTGCGACCACACGGTCCCAGACCTCGCGCTGGGCGTCGTCCAGTTCCTCGCGCCTGGGCAGGGGGATGCGCGGGGCCATCAGATCACGCCCTTCGCGGCGAGCGCCGCGCGGGCCTGCTCGCCCAGGCCCAGCTCGGCCAGCAATTCTTCGGTGTGCTGGCCGAGGGTGGGCGGTGCGCGATCGAAGGCGAGCGGCGCATCCTGCATGCGGATCGGGCTGACCACCTGCGGCACGGTGCCGGCCAGCGGATGCGGAAGGTGTCGCAGCATCTCGCGATGGAGGATCTGCGGGTCGGCGAAGACATCGGGCACCGTGTTGATCGGCCCGCAGGGCACGCCGGCCGGATCGAGCAGCGCGGTGAGTTCCGCGCGCGTGAAATCCTGGAACCGCGCGGCCAGCAGCGGTGTCAGTTCGGTCTCGTTGCGGACGCGGTCGGCGTTGCGGATGAAGCGCGGATCGCTGGCCCATTCCGCGCGGCCGATGGCCTCGCAAAGCTTGACGAATTGCCCGTCATTGCCGACCGCGAGCACGACATGCCCATCGGCGGCAGGGAACACATCCTGCGGCTGGATATTGGGGTGCCGGTTGCCCGCGCGATGCGGGACCTTTCCGCCAACCAGCCAGTTCATCGCCTGGTTGGAGAGGAAGGCCGCCTGCACGTCCAGCATGGCGAGATCAATCGTCTCGCCCGTGCCATGGCGTTCGCGCTTCGCGACGGCGGCGAGGATAGCGATGGCGGCGTACATCCCGGTCATCAAATCCACGATCGGCACGCCCACCTTCTGCGGCGTGCCGTCACGCTCGCCGGTCAGGCTCATCAGCCCGCCCATGGCCTGGATCATGAAGTCATAGGCGGCCTGGTCGGCGCGTGG
>JAPLOK010000402.1 GCA_026400775.1 Alphaproteobacteria bacterium
GAATCACATCAGCGCCGCGTCGGGGAATCCCCCACGTGAGTCAAAAGCCAAGGGAATTGGTATGACCTGTTTCTTCGATTATTCTGGGTGTAATTTTTCTGTCATGTAATACTTGATCGACAGACGCGGCCGTGTCTATCCTCGCCGAGAAGAAGGTTGAGGAGCAATCGTGGTGAACCCCTCGACATGACGCGTCCCGAACGTGTCCAGTCGGCTACGCCCGCGCCCTGCACGAAATGTGGCAGCCGTGTTGCCGGCGTCTGCGCATCGCTCGATGTCGCGGGGCTGGATGATGTGTCGCACGAGACGCGCCGCACATCCGTCAGCCCGCGCCACGTGTTGTTCCGCGAAGGTGACGACGCCACGCATATCGTCATGCTGATGCGGGGCACCGCCAAGCTGTCGCGCCAGATGCCTGATGGCAAGCAGCAGGTTCTGGGCTTCCGCTTTGAAGGCGACATTCTGGGCTTCACCTCCGGCAGGCAGTTCAATGCCGATGCCGAGATGCTGACCGAAGGCAGCGTCTGCCGCGTGTCGCGCCGCGATTTCGAAGGACTGATGGCGCGCTATCCCGCCATGCAGCGGCGCATGGTCGACCTCTGCACCCAGGAACTGGAGCGCACGCAGGAACAACTGGTCACGGTCGGCCGCCGCCAGGCGGAACAGCGCGTGGCGGCCTTCCTGCTGAGCCTTGCCGCTGCACAGCGCATGCGCAACCTGAACACCCAGGCCTTCGAGATGCCGATGACGCGCGCGGAAATCGGTGATCTGCTGGGCCTTGCGCTGGAAACGGTCAGCCGCGCCTTCAGCGCGCTGCGCCGCCGGGGCCTGGTGTGCGAGCCGGGCGGCAATCGCCTGGAATTGCCGCAGCTTGCAGCTTTGCTGGCGCTGGCCGAAGGCGAGCCTGTCGACGGCTGACGCGGCCCGCGCGATAAACACGCATGCCAACAAACACCCGCATCGATGACGCGCGCCTTTGGTCCGCGCTCATGTCCATGGCCGAGATCGGCGCCACGCCCAAGGGCGGCGTGAAGCGCCTGACCTTGACGGAGGTTGACCGCGCCGGGCGCGACCGCTTCCGGCAATGGTGCGAGGCGCTGGGCCTGTCCGTGCGCGTGGACGCCATCGGCAACATGTTCGCCCGCCGCGAGGGCCGCAACCCCACGCGCCTGCCCGTGCTGATGGGCAGCCACCTGGACAGCCAGCCCTCGGGCGGGAAATTCGACGGCGCACTCGGCGTGATTGCCGGCCTCGAAGTGATGCGCACACTGCATGAGCATGGCATCCAGACCGAAGCACCGATCGAGTTGGTCAACTGGACCGATGAGGAAGGCAGCCGCTTCGGCCATTCGCTGATGGGCAGCGGAACCTGGGCCGGCATTTTTCCGCTGGAAAAAACCTATGGGCTGCGCGACGCGGATGGCGTGCGCGTGGAGGATGCGCTGGACGCCATCGGCTACCGCGGGCCTGAACCCGCGCGCCCTTTCCCGGCCGACAGCTATTTCGAACTGCACATCGAACAGGGGCCGATTCTGGAGCGCGAGGGCAAGCAGATCGGCATCGTCACCGGCGCCCAGGCGCAGATCTGGTACGACGCGGTGATCACCGGCCAGGACGCGCACGCCGGCACCACGCCGCCCTCCGCCCGGCGCGACGCGCTGGTCTCGATGGCGCGCATCGTGGAACTGGTGGACCGTATCATGCGCGCCCGCGGCGATGACGGGCGAGGCACCGTGGGCTTCGTGCAGGTCGGGCCGAACAGCCGCAATGTCGTGCCGGGCGAAGTTCGGTTTTCCATCGAGTTCCGCCACCCGTCCTTCGCCGAAGTGCAGAAGATGGCGGCCGAGATGACCGCCGCCGCCGATGCCCTGGCTGCCCCCTGCCGGCTGGACCTGACGGAGCTCTTCCGCCTGGACGCGCAGCCCTTTGACCCCGCCTGCATCGGCCTGGTGCGCGACGCGGCTGAGCGGCTGAACCTGCCGGCGCGCGAAATCGTCTCCGGCGCCGGCCACGACGCCGTCTATGTCGCGCGCCACATCCCGACCGCTATGATCTTCACGCCCTGCAAGGATGGCCTCTCGCACAACGAGGCCGAGAGCATCGAGCCGCACGAAGCGGCAGCCGGCGCGCAGGTGCTGTTCGAAGCGGTGCTGGCCCGCGCCAACCGCGCCTTGTGAAACGCGCCGCCGCGATCCTGGCGCTGGCGGGCATCGCGCTGGCGGCCTTCCTGATCTGGCGGCATGACGCGGGCGCGGTGTGGCGCGCCTTCGCGCTGGTGGGTTGGGGCTTGGCGGTGGTGGTGATCATCCGCCTCGGCATCCTGACCATGTGCGGGCATGGTTGGTGGCTGCTGGTGCGCGGCATCACCGCGTTGCCTTGGCGCGCCTTTGTGCAGGTCCGCATCGTGCGCGAGGCGGTGAATGTCCTGCTGCCCGTGGCCTCCGTCGGCGGCGAGATCGTGGGCGCGCGGCTGATCGCGCTGAAGGGTCTGCCGGTGGGCATGGCCGCGGCCTCGGGCATGGCGGATCTGCTGATCCAGACCGCCTGCCAGGTCGCGTTCACCCTGATGGGCCTGGCGCTGCTGGCCGCCTGGTTCGATGCCGGGCCGGTGGTGGAATTCGCGCTGTGGGGCGTGTCGATCGCGGCCCTGGGCCTGGCCGGATTCTTCGTTTTCCAGCGCAGCGGCGTGGCAGCGCGGGTCGAGGTCTGGCTGTTGCGGGCGACCGCCCGCTTCGGCGCGCCGCCGGAACTCGGCCTGCGCCCGGCGCTCAACGCCGTATGGGGGCGCCCCGGACCGGTCGGCGGCAGCGTCTTTTGGCATCTGCTGGCCTGGATCGCCGGCGCGCTGGAGATCTGGCTCGCCTTATGGTGCATGGGCATCGAAGCCGGCTTTGGCACCGCGCTGATCCTCGAATCGCTCTCCCAGGCTTTGCGCGGGGCGGC
>JAPLOK010000092.1 GCA_026400775.1 Alphaproteobacteria bacterium
ATCTCCATCGGCATGCGCGACTGGGCGCATCGGTACTGATCAGTGGGAATTGGTATGAGTCAGCATCCAAATGTACCCCCACACCAAACGTGATTTCATTTATTGATGTAGTTAGTGAGTTCGGTAGATGGTGGGGGTCTTAATCGGCGCCGATTGGGACCCTATTCCAAACCAGATTTCTCTATCTATATCAATTCATCGTGGTCATTTCAGGGTGGGGTCCCGTTTGGGTGCTGCTCCACAGCCTGCTTATTCTTCACCGCCGCTTCTAGGCGGGACCAGCCGGCCGCGCCGATGTGCGGGGGGATGCACGGGGCTCGCTGTTGGGCACGCGACCTATCCGAAGGGATAGGGCGGGATGCGTCGAGGAGGGATCACCGAGAACGCTGAACCCGCTCTCCACAACGGGCTGGACCGGGCTGCGCGAACGCGGCGTGGTCCAACTCAGGTCAGGCCGTGCTCCTTGGCGATCAGCGCCGCCTGGGTGCGGTTATGCGCGCCGATCTTCCGGTACAGGGTCTTCATGTGCAGCTTGACCGTAGGCTCCTGGATGCCGAGCGCGATGGCGATTTCCTTGTTCGCCTTGCCAGCCGAGAGGTGCCGCAGCACCTGGATCTCCCGCGGGGAGAGCTTGTCGGCCAGCGGGTTGGGCGGCGGAGCCTCGGCGCCGGCCTTCATGAAGCCGATCGGCGCGTATTGCTCACCCATCGCCATAAAGCGCACGGCATTGACCAGCGACCGCGCCGGCAGCGTCTTGGGCAGGAAGCCCGCCGCGCCCTGGGCCAGCGCCTGTTCGGCCACCTCACGCGGGGCGACGCCCGAGATCAGCGCGACGCGCGCCCCCTTGCCCGCCGCCAGCGCGCGCGCCAGCCCCGCAAGCCCGTCCATGCCCGGCATGCCGTAGTCCAGCAGGATCAGGTCGAAGGCCGGCTCGGCGGCGATGACCGCCAGCGCGCTGGCCAGGTCCCGCGCCGGGGAGACGGTGATGCCCTCGCGCTGGAACCACAGGTCAAGCGTGTCCCGCAGCAGGTCATGGTCATCGGCGATCAGTACGCGCATTCGCAGCTCTCCGGGATTCGACGTGCAGCATGGCTGATTCGGCGGCGGAAATCAGCGCCTCGCGCGAGACAGGCTTGGCCAGCACGGCATCGAAATCCGTCTTGAAGGGTTCGGCCGTGGCAGGCACCGCGGTCAGCAGCACAACCGGCAGGCCGGGGCTGAGCGCGCGCGCGGCACGCGCGAGCTCGATGCCGTTCATCCCCGGCATGTCGAAATCGGTCACCAGCAGCGACCAGGCCTCGGGGTCTTCGCGCAGCGCATCCAGCACATCCTGGAATTCGGTGGAGGGCGCGACCTCGGCGCCCACCGCCTCCAGCATGCCGGCGGTCACGAAGAGCACGCCCGGCACGTCATCCACCACCAGCACCGCGCGGCCGTCCAGCCGCCCGGTCAGGTCCGCAGGCAGCGGGGTGGGCGCCAGCTCCTCCACCGGCCAGTAGATCCGGAAACAGCTGCCCTTCCCGGGCGCCGTATCCAGCCCGATCG
Organism: Alphaproteobacteria bacterium; assembly: GCA_026400775.1. Lineage (GTDB taxonomy): Bacteria > Pseudomonadota > Alphaproteobacteria > Acetobacterales > Acetobacteraceae > Rhodovarius. The sequence goes on from JAPLOK010000092.1 coordinate 1,546, forward strand.
CGCCGCCATTGCCGGTGACGATCGAGCCCACCACCGACATGCCGAGCCCGGTGCCGTTGTCCGCCTTGGTCGAGAAATAGGGGCGGAAGATCTGCGCCACCAACTCGGGCGGCATGCCGATGCCGTTATCGGCGACGCTGAGGCACGCGTAGCGCCGGCCGGCATCCAGCCTGCCGGCCACCACCGGCGTCGCCGGATCGGCGATGCGCGCGGCCTCGAGGCGGATGCGCACCTCGCCCGGCTCGCCCGCCAGCGCATCGCGCGCATTGATGCCGAGGTTGAGCACGAGTTGCAGCAGATCGGTCGGATCGGCCGCGGCCTCCACCGCATCCTCGGGCAGGTGCAGCACCAGGCGGGCGGGCGCGCACAGGCTGGCGCGCAGCAGCTCGGCCGCCTCGCGCAGCGGCTTGCGCAGGTCGAGCGCCCCGCGCACGGCCTCATGCGTGCCGATGGTCAGCAGCCGCCGGACCAATGCGGCAGCGTTGCCCGAGGCCTCGATGATGCGCTGGACGGAACGCGCGGCTGTGCCGCCGACGGTCGGGTCCTCGGCGATCAGTTCGGCGCTGCCGCCGATGGCGGCAAGGAGGTTGGTGAAGTCATGCGCCAGGCCCGCGGCCATCTGGCCCACCACCTCACGCCGCTGCGCCAGTTGCAGCTCGGTGCGCAGCGTCTCGCGCTCGGCGGCCTCGCGGCGGCGTTCGCGCATGTCGCGCGTGATCCACAGCAGATTGCCATTGGCCTGCAAGGTCAGCGCCAGGTCCTGGTCTACCGGCGTCCCATCCGGCGCGCGGCCCATGATCTCGCCCGACCAGCGGCCGCGCGCGCGCAGCACCGGCATGGCATGGGCCTGTATCCATTCGGCGCCCTCAGGCGCGTAGAGCATGCTCCAGTGCCGGCCGAGCACCTGCGCATCCTCGCGCAGGGCGAACATCGCCAGATGCGCCTGGTTCATATAGGCGAAGCGGCCTGCGGCATCGGTGATGGCGATGCCGTCCTGGCTGGCCTCCATGGCCGCCGAACGATCGGCCAGCGCGCGGCGCTCGGCGAGCTTCAGAGCGGTGATGTCAACGCGCAGCCCAACGCGGCCACCATCGGGGGTGGCTTTCTCGAAGACGCGCACCCAGCGGCCATCGGCGAGTTGCTGTTCGATCTCGGCCTCGGCGGCGCGATGCCGCGCCATGCGTTCGGCAAGCCAGGCCTCCTCCCGCCCCACGGCCTCGGCATACTGGCCGCGCGCCAGGCCGTAGCGCAGACCCTCCTCGAAGGTGACGCCGGGGCGGATCGCCTCGGCTGAGAGAGCATACATCTCGCGGTAGCGGCGGTTGCAGATCACCAGCCGGTCATCGGCATCGAACAGCACGAAGCCATCCTGCAGGGATTCGACAGCGGCCTCCAGCATCGCGCGGGCATCCGCCGCCTGGCGGGCGGCGGCCTCCCGCGCCAGGCGCTGCTCGCGCTCACCGGTGATCTCGCTCTGCACCGACATGTAGCCGGCCAGCCGGCCGGCGGCGTCGCGGAGCGGCTGGATGTTCAGGCGCACCCAATAGGGCCGGCCGTCGCGCCGGCGATTCAGCAATTCGGTCTGCACCGGTTCGCCAGCATCCAGCGCGCGGCGCATCAGGGCGACCGTGTCGGCGTCGGTCGCTTCGCTTTGCAGCACGCTGCCGGGGCTGCGGCCGCGGATGTCGGCCAGGGTCCAGCCGGTGACGCGCTCGAAGGCGGCGTTCACCCATTCGATGCGGCGCGCGGCATCGGTGACCACGACCAGGTCGTTCATGCGCCGCGCCACCTGCGAGAGCATCGCGATCTCTTCGCGCTGCTGGGGCAGATAGGCGATGTCGCGCAGCACCAGCAGATGCCCTGCCCCGGCAATGGCGCTGAGCGAGACCCGCCACAATCGCTCGCCATGGCCGAGGTCGAGCGCCAGTGCCGGGTCGGCGATCGGCTCGCCCGCCATCATCCGCCGCACCAGCCGGGCGGGGCCGGCGGGCAGCCACTGCTCCAGAGGCGCACCCATGGTGGGCGCCGCGGCCATGGCGCCACAGCCGGCATGGCAGGCGAGCAAGGCGCCCTGCGCATCCAGTTCCAGCACCAGTTCCGGCAGCGCGGCCAGCACCGCGCGCAGCCGCGCCTCCACGCCCCATTCTGGCCCGCGCGACGCACTCTCCGCAGGTGGAACATCCGACATCCTGTCGATCCTACATGCCCCGTCCCGGGGTCGCGATGCGAAAGGCGCGCGCGGCCAAGGCCAGCATGGCGCGCGAGCGGCGTGGCCCATCCCGCGCCCCGGCGCCAGGGCGCGTCAGGATAGGCGGCCTGGCCGAACGGATAGCCGGGCGACTAGGGCATGTTGCGTTCACCTGGGTTCACGCAACCCGCCCCAGCCCGTTGTTGATCGCGGGATTCAGCGTTTTCGGCGATTCCGCCTCAACGCATCCCGCTGTATGGCGCCAGTCGCTCCACCTCGGCCTGGCTGCGCTCAGCCAGCGCGGTGATGGCCCGCAGCCGGTCATCGATGTCAGCGGGCATGCCATCGGCCGCGGCCGCCTCAAGGGCGCGGGCGGCCTCGACCAGGCCGGTGGCGCCCAGGGTGCCGGCAAGCCCGATGATGCTGTGCGCCTCGCGCCGGATCGCCGCGCTGTCGGCCACTTCGTCCGCCGCGGCCAGTGCGGCGAGGCGGCGCGGCATGTCGGCCGCATAGAGCTTCAACAGCATCGCGAAGCGCGCGGGCGGAATGCTGTCGCGGGTGCGCTGGAATATCGCTTCGTCGAAGAAAGGCGCATCCATGCGCGGGGTCCCATGCCAGTCGATGGCACTGTTAGGCGCCTCAGCCGCGCAGGCCAAGCGCCTGCAAGAGCGCGCCCTTGTCCACCGGCTTGGTCATGTAGCCGTTCATGCCGGCCTCGAGGCATTGGCGCTCATAGGCGCCGCCGGCGGCGGCGGTCAGGCCCAGCACGCGGGTCGCGCGGTTGGGGCCATCGGTCGCGCGCAGGGCGCGTGTGGCGGCCAGCCCGTCCATCACCGGCATCTGCATATCCATCAGGATCGCATTGAAGCGGCGCTGCGCCGCCAGTTCCAGCGCCTCCTGGCCATCGCCGGCGACGGTCACGTTGACGCCGGAATCCTCCAGCATGCTCATCACCACGAACTGGTTCACCGGGTTATCCTCGACCAGCAGCACCTCCAATGGCGGCTGATCGGGCTTCGGCGCGGGGGCCATGGCGGGCGCGGGTGCGGCGCCCAGCAACGCCTCGCGCAGCCGCGCCGGCAGGGCGGGCTTGAGCAGGATGGCGTCGAACAGACCCTGTGGCACCTGCGCCGCGCGGCTGCCGCCGGAGCTGAGCAGCACCAGGCGAGCGGGCTGGCGCGGCTCGGCGCGGATGCGCTGGGCCAGCGCCACGCCGCTGTCGCGGCCGAGATTGGCGTCCATGATGACGCAGTCGAAGGGCTCGCCCGCGCCGAGCATGTCCAGCGCCGCCGCGGCCGTGGCGGCGTGCTCCACCTGCATGCCCATCTGGCCGAGCTGCCGGTAGAGGATGTCGCGGTTCAGCGGGTGGTCCTCGACCACCAGAACGCGCTGGCCGCGCAGCGCATCGGGCGGCGTGGCTGCGGGCTGCGGTGCCGGGCTGGCGCGCAGGGTGAAGGTGAAGACGCTGCCGCCGCCATCACGCGCCGCGGCGGTGATGGTGCCACCCATCGCCTCGGCCAGCCTGCGCGAGATGGCCAGCCCCAGCCCGGTGCCGCCGAAGCGCCGGCTGGTCGAGGCATCGGCCTGGGTGAAGCGTTCGAACAGCATCGGAATCTTGGCCGGATCAATGCCGATGCCGGTGTCGGACACGGCGCAGCCGATCCGCCAGCGCCCGGCCGGATCATCCGCCACCGGCGCGGCTGACAGCTCGACCCGGATCCAGCCGGCATCAGTGAACTTGACCGCATTGCCCACCAGGTTGAGCAGCACCTGGCGGAAGCGCCCGGCATCGCCGATCACGGCGCGCGGCAGTTCCGGCACGATGGCGGCCACCAGCTCGACATCGCGCGCGGCAGCCTGGGGCACGAAGATCTCCATCACCGTGCCGAGCTCCTCTTCGATCGAGAAGGGCAGCGCCTCGCACTCGATCTCCCCGGCTTCCAGCTTGGAGAAGTCCAGGATGTCGTTCAGCACGGTCATCAGATGCGAGGCCGAGCTGCGGATGGTGCTGGCATAGCGGTGCTGCACCGGGCTGAGCGGGGTCTCGAGCAGAATGCCGCTGAGGCCGATCACGCCGTTCATCGGGGTGCGGATTTCATGGCTCATGGCGGCGAGGAATTCCTCCTTGGCGCGCGATGCGCTTTGCGCCTGTGCCTCGCTGCGCGCCAGCCGCGTGCCCTGGCGCTGCAAGATCAGCAGCGCGATCATCGCGATCGCGGCGATGGCGGCGGCGGCGAAGAGGAAGACGCGGTCCTGCTCGCGCGCCGCTTCCAGCACCTGGCTGCGCTCCTGCAGCACCTCGACCACGACGCCGCCCTGTCGGCTGACGGCGAAGCTGCCGCTGACCGCGCGGCCGCGCCAATCATGACCGATGAAGCCGCCGGTCTCGATGCGCGGCAGGAAGGCGCGAAACAGCCAGTTGCCGGTATGGGCCTGGCCGATGCCCTCGGCCTCGCCATCCGAACGGGCCAGCAGCCGGCCCTCGAAATTGTAGAAATGCAGCGAGACGTCGAAGGCCTCGGCCTGGCGCGCGGTGATGGCGGTCAGGTGCGCGGGGTTCAGCAATGCGACGATCGCGATGTCCGGCGCGCCGGCGCCGCGATGCAGCCGCTGCACCAGCGGGATGGTCCAGCGCCGCCAGGGGGCGCCGGCGGGGCTGCCCTCGAGCAGCCGGCCCGGTTCCGGCCCCAGCAGGCGGGGCTGGTTGTCGCTGGCGGGCAGCGCGCCGAGCGCCAGCGCGCGGAACCACGGCGCCTCGGCAAAGGCGCGCGTTTCCAGCGCGGGCTGCGTTGCGGCGAGGACTTGGCCGTGCTGGTCGATCACCAGCAGCGCGCGCAGTTGCTGCATCGCGCGCATCAGCGCGCGCATCTCGGCCGACAGCAGCGTGGCATCGCCGGCCGCGACACGGCCGCGCAGATCGGCCATGACCACGCCCAGCGGCTCCAGCCCGCGCGATACCTGTTCGGCCA
>JAPLOK010000500.1 GCA_026400775.1 Alphaproteobacteria bacterium
CTGCTGGCCGAAGCGGGCATTTGCCGGTAACCCTGCGGGACAGTCTTCGAGAGGACCGCATGCAACGTCGCATCCTGTTGGCCGCGGCCATGGCTCTGGCCGCCCCCGCCATCGCCATCGCCCAGCGGCCAGGCGCCCCCCCGGGACCGCCGCATCAATGGGTGTTCGGCATGTGGCTGGGCGGGCAATTCCCGCCCGGCGACACCCAGGGGCCGGAATGCTTCGGTAGTGCGACCGTGATCTTCACCCGTGACGTGGTGTTCCGCGCGACCGCGCTGGATGTGCAGTATCGGCAACGATTGATCGAGACGGTGGCCTTGATCCCCGATGGGCTGGAATTCCGCTTCGTGCCCGCCGCCCCGGTGGGCGGGGTGTTTGGCGGCCGGGTGCCGCCCGATGCGGGATTTTCCTGCGAGGGCAACCCGAATCTGCTGCGGGTGCGGCGGGTGAATGACAACGAGATCGTGTTTCCAGGCTGCGTGGAGTTTCCTTCGCAGCTCAGGCGGTGCCTGCCGTAGCGACACAGGCTGCGCCCACGGCCCTTCAGCCGAACAGCAAGTCGCCCGCGGTCAGGCGATCAATGCCAAAGATCTGGATCATATCGGCCCCATGGACGACCAGCACGAAGCCGGGTCCTGCCTGGATGTTCAGGTCACGGAACACGAGGCCGCTGCCGCGCATGTCAAGCTTCGCGCCGCTTTCCCATCCCGCGATCATGTCATGGCCCCAGCCGGTCGCAGCATAGATATAACGGTCCTGCCCGGCGCAGGCGTAGAAGATGTCATTGCCCGCGCCGCCGGTGAGCACATCGGCATAGGGTGAGCCATAGATCACATCATCGCCCGCCGCGGCATCGATGGTGGAAGCCGCCAGCTGGTTGGCGACCAGCACATCATGGCCGGCGCTGCCGGCGAGCATGGTGGCCCCAGCGATCAGCCGGGCGATCTCGACATGCGCCGAAAGGGTATAGCCGTCGATCTCGACCCAGGCGGTATCGATGCCCTGATTGGCCAGTTCGACAATGCTGTTGGTGGCATGCCGGAGCACATACTGGTCATTGCCCAGACCGCCCCGCAGCACATCATTCACCGCCCCGCCGGTGTAGATGACATCATCGCCCGCACCCACCGAGATGTCCGACCCGCCGGATCCGCCGATGAAGATCTGGTCCGCGCCGGCACCGGTGGTGATGCGTGACATGCCGAGGCCCGCCCAGACCACATTGCCGCCATCGCCCAGCGAGACCTCATTGTTCCATCCCCGCAGCTGGACCGCATTGCGCCCATCCCCGGCGACCAGCCACGCATTGGCCGCCGCCCCGAAGAACACGGCATTGTCGCCATGCCCCAGCGTGACGTTGTTGCTGGCGCCGTTCAGGCTGATCAGGTTGCCGCCATGGCCACCCACCATCGTGGCATTGCCATCCGCGCCCTGGATGACGTTGTTGCCGTCCGCGAACCGGACTTCGTTCCCCAGCCCCCAGACCTGGATGGTGTTGTTGCCCTGGCCGGCGTCGAAGCGACTGCCGCCGCCCACGCCCTGGATGAAGTCATCGCCATCCTCGCCCAGGACGACATGGCCAGCGCCACGCACGATCAGCTGGTCATTCCCGGCACCGCCGTTGATGGTGCTGCTGCCCTCGCTGCCATCGATCGTGTCGTTGCCCGCGCCGCCTTCGGCGATGTTAAGGGTGCCGCGCAGGATGATCCGGTCGTCACCGGCTTCGCCGTAGATGCGGCCGGCCGCTTCACCGCCGATGATGGTGTCATCGCCGCCGCCGGCGCGGATGGTGTTGAACCAGCGCAAGGCCATGAAGTTTTCGCCCGCATCGCCGCCCAGAATACTATCGAAGCCCGAGGGGGCGCCCATGATGGTGCCGGCCACGGCAAAGAACAGGCGGTTGGAGGCCAGCATCTGGTTGCCCAGCGAATCCGACACCGTATAGGTGAAATCGACGCGATGATCGGTGTCGCGCAGCCGTGAGACCGTCCAACCGCCCTGACCATTCGAGATGAAACTGGCGTTCTGGCTGCTGAGATTGGAGACTTGCAGCGGATTATTCTCAGGGTCCGTGAACCCATCAAGCAGCTCGGCCGTCGACAAGACACGGGTGGTGTTCAGCGCAGCGGTCGCCAGCACAGGGGCCAAGCCGGCCACTGGTGCCTCATTGACCCCGGTCACCGTGATCGCGACATCCCGCCGCCCCTCGGTGAGGCCATCGGTCACCACCACGGTGATCGCGTAGCGGTTGTCCCGGTCCGTATAGATGGGAGATTCGAAATTCGGCGGCGCCACGAAACCGACCTCACCCGTGGCCGCATCGATCGTGAAGGCCTGCGCATCCGCCCCGGCCAGCGACCAGGTCAGCGGCACCGAACCGCCGACGCCGCCCGCCGTCGCGGCATAGGCCGTGCCGGTGCCATTCTCGGCGAAATTCGCGCTGGTGGCGGAGGTGACCACCGGCGTGTCCAGCACATCCGTCACCGTGATCGTGACGTTCTGCCGGCTTTCGGTGGTGCCATCCGTCACCACCACGGTGATCGCGTAGCGGTTGTCGGCATCCGCATCGGTAGGCGCCTCGAAATTCGGCGAGGTGATGAAGCTGACCGCGCCGGTCGTGGCATTGATCGCGAAGGCCTGTGCATCCGCCCCGGCCAGCGACCAGGTCAGCGGCACCGAGCCGCCGACGCCGCCCGCCGTCGCGGCATAGGCCGTGCCGGTGCCATTCTCGGCGAAATTCGCGCTGCTGGCGGAGGTGACCACCGGC
>JAPLOK010000347.1 GCA_026400775.1 Alphaproteobacteria bacterium
CTGCGCTCCTACCGCTTCGACCGCTACCGCACGACGGAGAAGGCCGAGGACAAGCCGAAGCTCACGAAGCTCACCATCGCGACCTCCGATGCGGGCGCCGCCAAGACGGCCTTCGCGCCGATGAAGGCCGTGGTGGAAGGCGTGTTCCTGACGCGGGACCTCGTCTCCGAGCCCGCGAACATCCTGACGCCGGTGGAATTCGCGGACCGGCTGAAGGGGCTCGAGAAACTCGGCCTCGGCGTGGATGTGCTGGGCCCGAAGGAGATGAAGAAGCTGGGCTTCGGCGCGCTGCTGGGTGTCGCGCAGGGCAGCGTGAATGAGCCGCGCATGGTGGTGATGCGCTGGAACGGCTCGGGCAAGAAGAAGTCGCAGCCGATCTGCTTCATCGGCAAGGGCGTGACCTTCGACACGGGCGGCATTTCCATCAAGCCCGCGGGCGGCATGGAGGACATGAAGTGGGACATGGCGGGTGCGGGCACCGTCATCGGGTTGATGGCGGCGCTGGCCGGCCGCCGCGCCAAGTGCGACGTGGTGGGGCTGGTGGGGCTGGTGGAGAACATGCCCGGCGGCAATGCGCAGCGGCCCGGTGACGTCGTCACCACCGCATCGGGGCAGACGGTGGAGGTGATCAACACCGATGCCGAAGGGCGTCTGGTGCTGGCCGATGTGATCCACTACGCGATCACCAAGCACGACCCGAAATGGATGGTGGATCTGGCGACGCTGACGGGCGCGATCATCATCGCATTGGGCCACGAACATGCGGGGCTGTTCGCCAATAACGACGACCTCGCGCGCAACATCGAGGCCGCGGGCCGCGCCACCGGCGAGCTGTGCTGGCGCATGCCGCTGGGCGATTCCTATGACAAGCAGATCAAGTCCGACATCGCGGACATGAAGAATGTCGGCGGCCGGCCGGGCGGTTCGATCACGGCGGCGCAGTTCATCCAGCGCTTCGTGCAGGGCCGGCCATGGGCGCATCTGGATATCGCGGGAACGGCCTGGTCCGCCAAGGATTTGCCCGTCTCGGCCAAGGGCGCCACGGCGTATGGCGTGCGCCTGCTGGACCGCCTAGTCGCGGACCACGAGGAAGGGTGAGCATCGCCGAACTGCTGCCGGTCACGGTACGGTTCGACACGGCGTCGGCGGGGCTTTCCGCGCGCGCCTGCCAGGACCAGACGGATGGCTGGGATGCCGAGGGTCAGACCATTCATCTCGACCTGCGGCGGGGTGAGACGGCGGCGGGCGCTCGCGCCTGGGCGGCGCTGGCGGAACCGGCGCGTGGGCTTGAGCTGTGCACCTACAACATGCCGCCAGACGACGTGCTGCTGCTGGCGGCCGGCGCGGTGTTGCGCGCCTGGTCGCACAAGCCCGCGCCGCGTGCGCCGCTGCATGTGGTGACGCCCTTTGCAGAACCGGTGCGGGCCGCCTGGCCGCGCATGGCCGCAGCCCTGGCCGGAAATCTATTGGCGCGCGAGTTGGTGGTGCAGCCGGCCAATCTGCTGACGCCGGCGGTGTTCGTGGAGCAGTTGGGTCGCCTGGAGCGCCACGGCGTGGCGATGCAGGTGCTTGGCCCCAAGCGCCTGCTACGCGAGGGCTATGGAGCGCTGTCGGCCGTGGGGCGCGCGGCGCAGAGCGGACCATACCTGGTCACGCTGTCACTCCCGGGCGAGGGCGCGCCGCTGGCCTTCGTGGGCAAGGGGATGTGCTTCGACACGGGCGGCATTTCCATCAAGCCCGCGGGCGGGATGGAGGCGATGCGCGCTGATATGGCGGGGGCTGCTGCCTGTGCGGGCGCGATGCTGGCCGCGGCATTGCGGGGCGCGGGGCCGGTGGTGGCGGTGCTGGCGATCGCGGAGAACAGCACGGGCGGGGATGCGTATCGGCCGGGCGATGTGCTGCGCAGCGCATCGGGGCGCAGCATCGAGGTGGTGGATACGGATGCGGAGGGGCGGCTCGCGCTGGCCGATGCGCTGCATCATGCGCGCGGATTGAAGCCGCGCGCGATCGTGGATGTGGCGACGCTGACGGGCAGCATTGTCACCGCGCTCGGGCATCACCGCGCGGGGTTGTTCGGCAATGATGATGCGCTGCGCGATGCGGTGCTGAAGGCGTCGCGCATGGCGCATGAGAAGCTCTGGCCGATGCCGATCGGGGCGCGGCACCGGGAAGACCTGGACAGCGACATCGCCGACATCAAGCAATGCACGAGCGGTCGGTTGCAGCCCGATGCCTGCCATGCGGCGGCCTTCCTGCGGGAATTCGCGGGCGATGTGCCTTGGGCGCATCTGGACATCGCAGGCGTTGAACTGGCGGAAGAGGATGAGCCGCTGGCGGCGAAGGGCATGCCGACCGGCTTCGGCGTGCGCCTGTTGGATGCGCTGCTGGATTCAGCGTAGCGCTACGGCGCAGGCCATGGCGGCAGCGAGCGTGGCGGCGGTGTCGGCGGTGATGGCCAGAACCACCAGGGTGATCATGCCGTGCCGCCGAACAGCGAGGCGAACAGGGCCTGCGCACGGTCGCGCATGGCTTGCGTGATGAAGGGCTGCGCGAAGGCCAGCGCGGCGGCGGCGATCGCGATGTCGTCGGAGAAGCCGATGATGGTGAAGTCGGGCACCGCATCCATCGGCAGCACGAACCAGGCGAGTGCGCCGAACAGGGCGGCGCGTTGCAGCTTGGGCATGTCCTGGCTGGTGGCCGCGTACCAGGCCTGCATCAGCAGCAGCGCCGCGGGGCCGCCGATGCGGCGGAGATTGGCGCGCAGGCGGGCCATGAAGCTGGCCTCGGGCGGGGGAGCTTCGGCGGCGGGCAGCAGGGGGATGGCCATGGGCTGTGTCCTTTGATAGCTAGCTATATAGCAATCAGCTCGCTTGATTGCAAGATAGCAGGATCGCACCATGCCCAGCCGCAAGCCCCCGCCGGAAGACAATGCCGAAGCCCTGTTCCAGCGCGTGCTGGGGCAGTTGCGCGCAGCAGGCTACGCGGTGGGCGATGCCGCCATGCGCGGCGGGCAGCGGATGGCCGATGCCATGCAACGCGGCGCGGGGTTCGCGACGCAGACGGTGGAGGATGCGCTGTCGGGCGCGAAGGATGCGCAGCTGTTCTTCCGCGTGCCATCCGGGCTGCGGTCGAACCTCAAGGCGCTGGCCGCGCATGAGGACCGCAAGATGGAAGAATTGCTGACCGAGGCGCTGGTGGATCTGCTGGTGAAGAAGGGGCGCCTGCTGCCCTCCCCGCGCCGCGAGCCGTGACGCACACGACGCGCTTCGCGCCGAGCCCCACGGGGTATCTGCATCTGGGCCACGCGTTTTCGGCGCTGTTCGCCGCCGAGCGCGGGGCGCGGTTTGTGCTGCGGCTGGAGGATATCGATACGGCGCGGTGCCGGCCGGAATATGCCGCGGCGACCATCGACGATCTGGCCTGGCTGGGGCTGCGTTGGGATGGACCGCTGCGGGTGCAGTCGGCGCATGCGGCAGAACATCGGGCGGCGTTGGAGAAGCTTCGGCCGTGGCTCTATCCGTGCTTCTGCACGCGCGCGGATATCGCCGCGGCTGGCGGCGCGCCGCAGGGACCCTCGGGGGCGATCTATCCGGGGACATGTCGGGGGCTTGCGGATGCGGCGCGGCGGGTCGCGGCGGGCGAGGCGCATGCCTGGCGGCTGGATGTGGCGCGCGCCGCGCATGGCCTGGTGCTGCACGCGACCGACCTGGCGCGCGGGCGTTTCCGCTGCGAGCCGGAGGCGCATGGCGATGTGGTGCTGGCGCGCAAGGATGCGGGCCTCGCCTATCATTTGTGCTGCGTGTGCGATGACGCGGCGCAGGGCGTTTCGCTGGTGACGCGCGGGGAGGATCTGCTGCGCGCGACCGATATCCATCGGCTGTTGCAGGCGCGATTGGGGCTGCCGGAACCGCTCTATGAACACCATCGGTTGGTGACGGATGCGTCGGGGCGGCGGCTGGCGAAGCGCGATCAGGACATGACGTTGCGCGAGATGCGGGCGCGGGGTGTGACGCCGGAGGAGGTGCGCGCGATGCTCCAGCGCGAAGGCGCTGGAGCCGCTCGACGAGGATGATTCACCGCGCCGGCGATTCCGCCTTCGCGGATCATGCTCTACCGCCGCAGCAGCAGCCACAGCCCCAGCAAGGTGATGCAGCCGCCCAGGATGTCGGTCAGGCGTAGCAATTCGCCTAGGCCCAGCCAGC
>JAPLOK010000001.1 GCA_026400775.1 Alphaproteobacteria bacterium
ATGTCGGTGTCGAGCTTCGAGAAATACTGCGCAGGCTTGGCCCAAGGCCCTCGTGAGCCGTATGGGGCACGTTCTGCGGGATCAGGCCGCGTCGTGAGGCCCGCACGCACCTTTTCCATATCCCAGCGGCCATTCAGTTCACGCGCTATACGGCCGGCACGCTCTGCCTTCATGAGTGCGGTGTGCGAAATTCCCAGCTGGCGCCCAAGCTCACGGGTCGAAGCGATGCTGCCTGCACTGACGGGACGAACGACATCATCGCCAGCGCCGACACGATCACGCCAAGCAGCAGCTTTCGTGGACTTCTTCCGCGTGAGTGTTGAGGCCAGACTTCGTCGGATCCCCTCCAAATCCCAACTGCCGTCTGCTTCGCGCGTGATGCGTCCCGCCCGCTCTGCTTTGTGCAATGCGGTGTCCGACAAACCCAGCTGTCGGGCTGCTGCGCGGGTCGAGGTGATGCTGGTCATCGCGTTGCTCCGGAGAGCGGCGGCGCCGGATGCCGACCCGCATCCAGCAGGCGCGCGAGCTCGTCCTGGTAGGCGGTGATGACCACCTCCAGCAGCGTCAGCCATTCCGCCTCGGTCAGCACCGCGAGATCGGTCTTGCCGATGCTCTCCAGGTACTCGCCAGCCATGGGGCTGGCCGCTGCGATGGCGGCGATCTCGTGCTCGTCGGGATCAACCACGCCCCACCTCCGGCAGAGCGCGTTCATGCAGCGCATGGAACAGGCCGGCAGCGGCTCGCTGGTCCGCACGCGCGGATCGAACCAACCAAAGCCGCGAGCGGTGCGGAGGCGACAGGCGGCGCATCTCACACGAACCTCGCGGCGGCGATCTCGGTGTACTGGCCGGCCGGCCGCACCTGAATCGCGATGGGACGACGCAGCTGTTCCAGCTGCTCCAGCGCCGCATCCACTGTCGCGGGTGGCGGGATATTGCCGGCACGCCGCCGCCACCAACCCACCGCCTTGTCGCGCGGAAAGCCGGTGTGCTCGAAGCAGACCCATTCGCTGTGCCGCGCCAGGCCGCATTCGTAGGTGACCCGCAGCGAGGCTGGCTTCCCAGGCTTGTCATGGCGCGCATAGGTGATCCCGGTGACGTCGCACCAGGACGGCTGGATCTGCGTCGAGAGCAGCGCGTTGGAGGCCGCCTGCGGCGCTACCTTCACCACCGGCGGTGGGAACTCGTGGTCGCACTCGATGCAGTGCCGCGCGCTGGCATGGTTGATGGTCTGGCATTCCGGGCAGACCTTGATGGGCGCTTCGCCGTCGCCGGCGGGCTCCTTCTTCCGGCCATCCACCGTGTCGATCGGACCGTGCCGCGCCGTGTTGCCGGCGAAGTCCAACACCAGGCAATCGTCCTTGCCCTCGGCGAGGCGCGCGCCGCGGCCGACCATCTGGACGTAGAGGCCGACGCTCTTCGTGGGGCGCAGCAGCGCGATCAGGTCGGTGCCAGGTGCATCGAAGCCGGTGGTGAGCACATTGGCGTTGGTGACGCACCGCAGCCGCCCCGCCTTGAAGGCCGCCAGGATGCCGTCGCGCTCCGGCCCCGGCGTG
>JAPLOK010000184.1 GCA_026400775.1 Alphaproteobacteria bacterium
AACAGCGAGGCGAACAGGGCCTGCGCACGGTCGCGCATGGCTTGCGTGATGAAGGGCTGCGCGAAGGCCAGCGCGGCGGCGGCGATCGCGATGTCGTCGGAGAAGCCGATGATGGTGAAGTCGGGCAGCGCATCCATCGGCAGCACGAACCAGGCGAGCGCGCCGAACAGGGCCGCGCGTTGCAGCTTGGGCATGTCCTGGCTGGTGGCGGCGTACCAGGCCTGCATCAGTAGCAGCGCGGCGGGGCCGCCGATGCGGCGCAGATTGGCGCGCAGGCGGGCCATGAAGCTGGCCTCGGGCGGGGGAGCTTCGGCGGCGGGCAGCAGGGGGATGGCCATTGGCTTTGTCCTTTGATAGCTAGCTATATAGCAATCAGCCAGCTTGATTGCAAGATAGCAGGATCGCACCATGCCCAGCCGCAAGCCCCCGCCGGATGACAATGCCGAAGCCCTGTTCCAGCGCGTGCTGGGGCAGTTGCGGGCCGCGGGCTATGCGGTGGGCGATGCCGCGATGCGCGGCGGGCAGCGCATGGCCGATGCCATGCAGCGCGGCGCGGGGTTCGCGACACAGACGGTGGAGGATGCGCTGTCGGGCGCGAAGGATGCGCAGCTGTTCTTCCGCGTGCCATCCGGGTTGCGGTCGAACCTCAAGGCGCTGGCCGCGCATGAGGACCGTAAGATGGAAGAATTGCTGACCGAAGCGCTGGTGGATCTGCTGGTGAAGAAGGGGCGGTTGTTGCCCTCCCCGCGCCGCGAGCCGTGACGCACACGACGCGATTTGCGCCGAGCCCCACGGGGTATCTGCATCTGGGCCACGCGTTTTCGGCGCTGTTCGCCGCCGAGCGCGGGGCGCGGTTTGTGCTGCGGCTGGAGGATATCGATACGGCGCGGTGCCGGCCGGAATATGCGGCGGCGATCGAGGAAGATCTGGCCTGGCTGGGGCTGCGTTGGGATGGACAGGTGCGGGTGCAGTCGGCGCATGCGGCGGAGCATCGGGCGGCGTTGGAGCGGCTGCGGCCATGGCTGTATCCGTGCTTCTGCACGCGCGGCGATATCGCCGCGGCTGGCGGCGCGCCACAGGGTCCTTCGGGGGCGATCTATCCGGGGACGTGTCGGGGGCTTGCGGAAGCCGCGCGGCGGGTCGCGGCGGGCGAGGCGCATGCCTGGCGGCTGGATGTGGCGGGCGCGGCGCATGGCCTGGTGCTGCACGCGACCGACCTGGCGCGCGGGCGTTTTCGTTGCGAGCCGGAGGCGCATGGCGATGTGGTGCTGGCGCGCAAGGATGCGGGCCTGGCCTATCACTTATGCTGCGTGTGCGATGATGCGGCACAGGGTGTTTCACTGGTGACGCGCGGGGAGGATCTGCTGCGGGCCACCGATATCCATCGGCTGTTGCAGGCGCGCTTGGGCTTGCCGGAGCCGCTCTATGAGCATCATCGGTTGGTGACGGATGTGGCGGGGCGGCGGCTTGCGAAGCGCGATCAGGACATGACGTTGCGCGAGATGCGGGCGCGGGGCGTGACGCCGGCCGAAGTGCGCACGATGCTCCAGCGTGACAACGCTGGAGCCGCGCTGCCTGGATGATTCACCGTGCCGGCGATGTCGCCTGCGCGGATCATGCTCTACCGCCGCAGCAGCAGCCACAGTCCCAGCAGGGTGATGCAGCCGCCCAGGATGTCGGTCAGGCGTAGCAATTCGCCTAGGCCCAGCCAGCCGATCAGCGCGGCCATCGGTGGCGCGAGCAGTTGCAGGGAAGCGGCGCCCGTCGGCCCGAGGCGCGCGAGCAGGGTGAAATAAAGAAAATACGCCAGCAGGCCGACGACAAGCACCGACCAGGCGAAGGCGCCCCAGCCGGCGATGCTGTGCTCCAGGCCCGGTGGGGATTCGAGCGTGATGGCCAGGCTCATGACCAGCACGGCGCCGGCGCAGGTCTGCCAGAGATTGGCGCTCCAGGGCGCGATGCGGCCGCGGGCGGGGGCAAGGATGAGCATGCCCAGCGCCTGGCTCAGCGCGGCGGCCAGGGCGAGGCCGATGCCCAGTGCATCCAGGCCATGGCCCGCCGCGCGCGGGGCGGCCAACAGGGCCACGCCCGCCCAGCCCAGGGCCAGGCCCGCCCAGGCCGCGCGCGGCAGTCGCACGCCACGCCAAAGACGCTCACCGAGTGCGACGAAGATCGGCGTGATGGCGCAGAGCAGCGCCACCAGGCCGGAGGCGATATGCGCCGATGCGACCCAGGCGAAGGCCAGGTACCCGCCCAGGCCGAAGACGCCCATGGCCAGAACGCGCGGCATGTCTGGGCGGGCGGGTGTGGGCGAGCGGGTGGCGAGCACGATCAGCGCCAGCAAGGGCACGCAGATCGCGAAGCGGACGCCCAAGGCCCAAAGGGGCGGGGTTTCCAGCGCCACGATGCGCGCGGCCGTGAAGGCCGAGGCCCAGATGGTGATGAAGGCGCTGGCGAGGCCGAGGGTAAGAAGGTTCAACGCTCGGAGATGCGGCGCAGCAGATCGCGCATTTCGTCCAGGCGTTGCTGCTGGCGGCGAAGTGCCACGCCCAGGCCGCCAATGGCGATCAGCGCCAACGCCGATACACCGCCCGCGCCCGCATAGAGCATGCGCGCGCGTGACCAGCCCTCGCCGCCCCAGGGTGTCGCCTGGAAGGCCAGGTTCAGGCAGGCCAGCAGGGCCAGCGCACCGATGATCTGCAAGGCGCGGTGCAGGATCATGCGGCGCGGCGTGCCAAGGCGGCGTCGAGCGTGTTCTCCAGCAGGCAGGCGATGGTCATCGGGCCGACGCCACCGGGGACGGGGGTGATGAAGCCAGCGCGCTCGGCGGCTTCGGCATAGGCGACATCTCCCGCCAGGCGGCCATCGAGCAGGCGGTTGATGCCGACATCCAGCACCACGGCGCCGGGCTTGATCCAGTCGGCGCGGACCAGTTCTGGGCGGCCCACGGCTGCGACCAGGATGTCGGCGCGGGCGCATTCAGCGGGCAGGTCGGCGGTGCGGGAATGGGCGATAGTGACGGTGCAGTCGGCGGTCAGCAGCAATTGCGCCATCGGGCGGCCGACGATCTGGCTGCGGCCCAGTACCACGGCCCGCGCACCACGGGTGGGTGCGCCGGATTCGGCGAGCAGATGCATCACGCCGCGGGGTGTGCAGGGCACCATGCCGGGTTGGCCGGACGCAAGGCGGCCGGCGTTGATGGGGTGGAAGCCATCCACATCCTTGGCCGGGTCCACGGCGTTGATGGCGGCTTGCGCGTCGATCTGCGGCGGCAAAGGCAGTTGGACGAGGATGCCATCCACCGCCGGGTCGGCGTTCAGCACGGCGATCTGGCCGAGCAATTCGGCCTGGGTGGTTGCCGCCGGCAGATGGATGGTGCGCGCAATGAAACCGGCTTCCTGGGCGGCGCGGTCCTTGTTGCGGACATAGACGCCGCTGGCCGGGTCATCGCCCACGCGCACCACGGTGAGGCCCGGGCGGAAGTGCAGCGCGGCGACACGGGTCGCTAGCGTGGCGCGCAGGCGGGCGGCCAGCACCTTGCCGTCCAGGATGGTCGCAGCCATCAGAAGTAGACGCCGCCGCGGATCATGTAGCCCTGGATGGCGTTGACCAGCAGGATCAGCGCCTGAACGACCAGCAGGACCACCAGCGGCGAGATGTCGATGCCACCGAGATTGGGCAGGCGTTGGCGCACCGGCCGCAGCACAGGTTCTGTGACGCGCGCGAAGAAATCGGCGATGGTCCAGACGAGGCGGTTGCGCGTGTCCAGCACGTTGAAGCCGATCAGCAGCGACAACACGGCCGCGATGATCACCGCCCAGAAAAACAGCAGCAGCACGGCGTTGACGAGGTAGAAGACGGCGTCGAGGAGCATGGTGGCGTTCCGGGCGGGTTTGAGTGGTGTGTAGCGCGGAATGGGGCTGGGCGGAATTCGGGTTACGGGGGGAAATTCGCGCCGGGGTGCGGGTTGACTTGGGGGGGCGTGCGGGGCAAAGACCGCGGCCGGTGCGGGGCTGTAGCTCAGTTGGTAGAGCGCGTCGTTCGCAATGACGAGGTCAGGGGTTCGATTCCCCTCAGCTCCACCAGCATTCCATTGTAAAGCCTCGCTTGGCGTGTGTCAGCCGCGCTCCCTAACCGAACACCACGCCATGCATCAGCCGCCCCGGCAGCAGCGTGAACAGCCCGGTGATCACCAGCGCGCCCAGAAACATACCGATCATCGACCAACGATGCGTCGTGATGCGGCCACGCCTGGCGTGCAGCACCGCGACCGGCAGGGCGATCACCACATAGATCGAAATAAGGTGAATCCAGGAATATCTCCCAGAGGCGCCGACGATCCCGAAGGATGACAGCGCCACCCCCAGCATCAGCCCAACCCAAGCATATCCCATGATGCGGTGCCGCCCGCCACCCTTGGGCAGCGCGAATTGCACCAGCCCCAGCAGCAGCGCTGCCAGCGCGGCGCTGACATGCAACTGGACCACAAGGGGTGAACTCAGGAAGGCCTGCATGCACCCAATGTGAATGAGATTTACATTTCCATCAAGCGGACGTTTCGTCCGCCACTTCGACCGGCGCGCCAATCTTCTCGCCCGCCGCCAACAACACTGCATTCAGCTGCTGCTGCGAGCACAACCCCAGGATCACCGGGTCCCGCGGCTTGATATTGGCGGTGTTCCAATGCGACTTATCGCGCACCTTCTGGATGGTGTCCTTGGTGGTGCCCAGCAGCTTGCCGATCACGCTGTCCGGCAAGTTGGGGTGCTGGCGCAGCAGCCATGCGATGCCATCCGGCCGGTCATTGCGCTTGGAGACCGGCGTGTAGCGCGCGCCCTTGCCCTTGGGCTTGGGCAGCTCGATCGTGCTGCGCAGGATTTGCAGCCGAGCGGAGCTGTCCTTCTCGCAACGCGCAATCTCATCCTTGGTCAGCTGGCCGTGCTTGATCGGGTCGTAGCCCACGATGCCCTGCGCCACCTCGCCATCGGCGATGGCCTGCACCTCCAGCGGGTGCATCTGCACGAACTCGGCCACCTGCTCGAAGGTGAGGGAGGTGTTCTCGATCAGCCACACGGCAGTGGCCTTGGGCATCAGCACTTGCGTCATTGCGCGATCCTCGGCTGTCACGGCGCACCTGGCGCCGCAGGAGAACCGCGGCCCGCGCCGGCACGCCCGGGCACGGGGGGCCGGCCAAGCGCCGAAGCGCGTGACCAACACCAGTCGTCTGTCCTATAGCGACGGCAAGGGGCCTGGTCAAAGCGCCGCGCCCCATTCCGGAGGAAAGCCATGTCCCGTCTCATCGCCGCTTTGGCCGCCCTGCTGGGCCTGGGCCTGCCCGCTTGGTCACAGCCCGCTTGGTCACAGCCCGCTTGGTCACAGCCCGCCGCAGCGCCGGCCGAGCCACCCGGCGCCGTCATCTACATCGGCAACAGTTTCTTCTACTACAACAACGGCATCCACGGACAGGTAACGCAGCTGCAGCGCGCGGCAGGCCTGCGCCCGTTCCGCGCAACGCTGGTGGGAATCGGCGGCTCGGGCTTCGACTGGCATGATGTGAACAGCTATTTCCGGCCCAATGCGCTCGGTCGCTACGGCTTCGACCAGAACAACAACGTGGTGATGAATCCGCCACGCACTCCGTTGTTCGATGTGGCGATCATGATGGATTGCAGCCAATGCCCGATGCATCCGCAGCTCAGCCCCGTTTTCCATGAATTCGCTCGCCGCCACAGCGAGACGATACGCAGCCATGGCGCGCGGCCGGCGCTGTTCATGTCCTGGGCGAACAAGAACCGGCCGGAAATGACCGCACCGCTGGCCGAAGCCTATACGGCGGCCGGCCGCGCCAACAACGCGCTGGTGATTCCAGCGGGGCTCGCCTTCGCCCGGGCCATGGCCGAGCGGCCAAATGTGAATCTGCACCACGCGGATCTGCGTCACCCCAGCCCCGCCGGCACCTATCTGGGGGCCGCAACCATCTTCGCCTCGCTGCACGGCCGTTCGCCCGAGGGCAACAGCTTCCACGCCGGGCTGGATGCCGAGACCGCCGCTTTCCTGCAGCGAATCGCCTGGGAGACGGTGCGCGACTACCAGGCTACCCAACGGGCGGCGAATTGATCGTCACATCCGCCCCGGCAGCCCACCCAGCAACGGCCTTGGCCCGGCGCCACCGGTGAAGAGCGGCCCGCCGCGCCCGGCAAAGAGTGGCGCCACCCCACCGCCGGTGGGCGCTGGCGCAGCCATGGGGGGCGGCGCCCCGGGTGTGGTCTGCGCCACCAGCATTGGCGCCGCCGCGCGCCCGGTGATCGGCACCGGTGCTGCGCGATAGGCATCAAGCCCCCGGCCGCGCGCGCCATCCAGCGGGATGATCCGCGCCGCTTCGGGGTTGTTGGCCAGCACCGGACCGGACGGGCGCGGCGCCGCGGCGACCGCGGCCGGTTCGCGCCCCAGCCGCGCCTGCTCCTGCGGCCAGGCGGCCATGACACGGGCCCGATAGGCCTCCGCCAGATGCGGTGTCTGGCTGTGGTAATGCCCGGCCGAGACCGCCCAGTCATTCCGACTTTCATTCAATTGCGTGAGGAAACGCGCCGCGTAACGGGCATTCGTCATGGGGTCGAAGGCTTCGTCCAGGCTGGCGAAGGCGCGGGGGTGGTGGTGCAGGTTGATTTGCATGCAACCGACATCGATCACCCGCACGCCACGGGCTTGCAATTCGCGCACCGCGGCAATGGCTGCCGCCTTGTCGGGGAAAAACCTGCCCTGTCCCTCGGCGTTTAGCACCCAGGGCCAGGGGGCGAATTCGCCAGTCTCGGGGTCGCGGCGGCCTGACTCGACACGGCCGATCGCGTGCAGCAAACCCGCAGGAATCCGCGCTTCCGCCTCGGCCGCGGTGATGGCCGCACGGCACAGGCGACCAGGGCTTTCGGCCAGGGCCAGGCCCGGCTGGGCCAGGCAGAACAACACAGAGAGGAGCCAGCGCATGCGCTTGGATCGCAAGCCCCGTGCCAGCACGCCCAAGCCGCATGGCAGGGCTGCGGCATGAACACCGCTTTATGCATGGTGCAGTGCAAAATTTCACTTGCACACAAACGATCATCTCCGTATATGTAGCTCAGCACCGAGGGACATGCGCCCTCGTTGCCTTTCTTGGACGTTTCCTCCCTTAACTTGGCGGGCCTTCGTGGCCCGCCATTTTTTTTCCCGGTTCCCCTGGCCGCCCGGCCGGCGCATACCAGGGCCATGACCGCGCCGCCCCTGGACCGCAAGGCCGCCCTGTTGGCCATGCTCGCCGAGATCGAGCTCGACCTGGATTATGACGCTATCGATACATCGGGCTTCGAACCCGATCTCCAGGGCTGGGGCGACCAGGACCCCATCTTCGACTACGTGATCCGCCACTTCCACCCGGTGGTGATCCTGGAACTGGGCAGCTGGAAGGGCGCCTCGGCCATCCGCATGGCGGAGCTGTTGCGGGACTATAACATTCCTGGCCTGGTGCTCTGCATCGATACCTGGCTCGGCTCCAATGAAAGCCTGTGGCGCGTGGCCGAGAACCGGCGAATGCTGCGGCTGCGCAACGGCTACCCGGACATGTTCGGCCAGTTCGTCCGCAACATCCAGCACAGCGGCCACCAGCAGCGCATCCGCCACTTGCCCATGACCACGGGCTGCGCCGCCGGGCTGCTCGCGGCCTACAATATCGTGCCGGACGCCATCTATATCGATGCGGGCCATGACGAGGCCGAGGTGGCGGCCGACATCGCCGGTTTCTGGTCGCTGCTGAAGCCTGGCGGCATCATGTTTGGCGATGACTACACCACCCAATGGCCGGGCACCGTGCGCGCGGTGAACCGCTTCGTGGCCGATCAGGGCCTGAAGCTGATGGGAACAGAGGTCAAATGGCTGGTCCGCAAGCCGGAGGCCTAAGCTTCCGCCTGCCGCTGCGCCGCCCATTCCGGCTGGGCGGCGAGAGCATCGGCGCGCAATTGCTGCGCCATGGCTGGTTCGTCACCCCGCCCGAGTATTTTGTCGCAAGCCTGTATCAACGGCTGCTGACCGAGAATCCGGACGCGATCCACGCCGATACCCTGCATGTAACCACCCCCGCCGGCCCCCGCGCCCTGCCGGTGGATATGCGCAACAGCCAGTTCATCGGCGCCGACCTGGCCTGCTTCCCGGAGGGCCATGAGCCGGATGTGCTGGCCGCGATCGACATGCTGTTGCCCGACGACGGCGTATTCCTCGATGCCGGGGCGAATTGGGGCTGTTTCGCGTTGGCTGCCGCGCTGCGGCCGGGGTTTCGTGGCCAGGTCATCGCCATCGAGCCAGCGCCGCGCGCGGCGGATGACTGCGCGCGACTTGCCAGGGCACTCGGCCTGCAACTGCGCCTGCTGCGCGTGGCGCTGGGCGCCGAGG